>NZ_JBFAAE010000048.1:0-68646 GCF_040639575.1 Streptosporangium sp. NPDC023825
GCGACCTTTCCAGGGGGGTGCGGGTCGCGGCGGCGCTCCCCGTCATCGCCGCCGGGATGGTGGGCGGGGTCGTGGTCGTACCCGCCCGGGGGGCGGCTGCGGCCGCCCACGGGTGCGTACGGGGGGCTTCACGGCCCCCCGTACGTCGTTCCGGGGTCCCTTCCGCCGGGGCCCTCGGCGTTCTACGCGTCGTCTCCCGGTCCGGCGGGAGCCCCGGGGCCGGTCTCGCCCGGCATGCGGACGTCCTCCACGTCGACGTTGACCTCCACGACCCGCATGCCCAGCATCCGGCTGATGGTCCGGGCCACGTTGGTCTTGACCTCGTTGGCCACGTCCATCACCACGTGCCCGTACTCCGCCACGATCGTCACGTCCACGGCCGCCGTACGGTCCTGCACGTGGGCGTTGACGCCCCGGGGACCGCGCCTGGCGATGCCCGCGCGCTCGCGCATCGGCTCCACCGCGTGGGCGGCGTCGCCTCCCAGCTCGGCGACGCCCGTGACCTCCAGCGTGGCGAGGGCCGCGACCTTCTCCACCACCTCGTCGGCCACCTTGATCCGGCCCTTCACCACGGCCGAGGACACCGGGGAGACGGGAGACACCGGGGACGACGGGGATGTCGTCCCGGTCGTGGTGGCCGGTACCGCCCGGGCGAGGGCAGGGCGGGGCGTGTCGTCCGGCGCCTCGGACACGGGTGAGGGCTCGGGGAGCGCCTCGACCACGGCCAGGAAGGGCTCCCCCGCGGAGGAGACCGGCTCGCCGGGGGACGGGACCGACGGAAGCGGCGCCGGCGGCTCCGGCGGCTCCGTGGCGGCGGACAGGGACAGGGAGAACGGGCGAGCGGGCCTGCCGCCCGTCTCGGCGGAAGACATGGAGGACGCGGGGGACCCGGGGGACGCGGTCTCCTCGGTCGGCTCCTCGACGGAGACGTCGGTCATGGGGTACTCCTCGGCAGTCGATGATCGTGCTTGGGGGATTCTGCCGGAAATTCGCCGCATTCGTCCGTCAATGCCGTGTGACATACGCCGCCCGTTCCGTACCGGCGGCGGATCCGGGCCGTCCGGGCCCCGAGCGGCGGCGCGGGCGCGGGCTCGGGCGGGGTCCCGAGCGGCGGCGCGGGCCCGGGCGGGGGGGAAGGCGCGGGCGGGGCGGCGGGGCGGCGCCGGGGGAGGCGCAAGAACGCGGGGATCGGCGTGGCAATATGCTGGCGACCATGAGCAACGAGCCGGAGGCGCAGCACGGAGCGGGGACACCGGACGCGTTCCAGAGACTCTGGACTCCTCACCGGATGGCCTACATCAAGGGGGCCAGCAAACCCACCGGTTCCGGCCCCGAGGACGGCTGCCCGTTCTGCGAGATCCCCCGCATGAGCGACGAGGACGGCCTGATCGTCGCCCGGGGTGAGACGGTCTTCGCGCTGCTCAACCTGTACCCGTACAACTCCGGCCACCTGATGGTCTGCCCCTACCGGCACGTGCCGGACTACACGGACCTGGACGAGGCCGAGACCTTCGAGCTCGCCGACTTCACCCGGCGGGCGCTGGTCGCCCTGCGCAAGGCCAGCGGCGCGCAGGGCTTCAACGTGGGCATGAACCTGGGCGGCGTGGCGGGCGCCGGGATCGCCGCCCACCTGCACCAGCACGTGGTGCCCCGGTGGGGCGGCGACACCAACTTCATGCCCGTCGTCGGCCAGACCAGGGTGCTTCCTCAGCTGCTGCGCGACACCAGGGAGTTGCTCGCCGGCTCCTGGCCCGGGTCGTCGTAGCGCGGGGCGCCGTCGTCCAGGGCCCGGATGCCCGCCGACAGCGTCAGCGGCACGGCGAGCGCCAGCGCCATGGACAGCACCGCGGCGCCCGAGTCGTTGACCAGCATGCCGACCACCCCGCTGACCAGGGTGCCGATCAGCCCGGCCCTCAGCGCGGGGGAGTGCGCGAACGCGGCGGGCAGCACCCCCGCGGTCGCCTGATCGGGGCGCAGCAGCGCGTAGACGAGGAACGCCACCGCGGCGACCACGACCGGCATCAGGTTGGGGCTGAGCAGCGTGCCCAGCATCGCGCCGAGCTTGCGGCCGATCACCTCCATGGCCTCGCCGGTGAACACCTGGCCGACGAAGCGGCCCAGGTGTGTCTGCGAGCCCGGCGGGCGCAGGTAGTCGAGGTAGGCGATGGACATCACGATGACGCCGCCCGCCACGCAGAACGCGCCCAGCTTGACGATCGAGACCCGCCTGCCCGCGATCAGCAGCGCGGTCACCGCGATGCCCGGCACGAAAGCGATCACCCCGCCGAAGTCGCTGCCCACGCCGGGCCAGCCGCCCAGGATCATCGCGAAACCGCCCAGCACCGCCACGACGGCGGCGGCCGCGGCGCCGCCCGCCGAACCCGCGCGGTCGCCGGGCACCGTCCGATCCGCCGCGGCGCCGCCCGCCTGGCCGCCGGACGCAGGCTGATCCGCCGGGGTGGCGGCCGGCGCGCCCGCGCGGTCCCCGCGCGTCAGCCGGTGCGCGATCGTGGCGGCCAGCAGCAGCACCGAGGTGGCGAAGAGCGCGAACGGGATGTTGCCCAGGCCGTAGTAGCGGGCCCCGACCACGGCGCTGTAGCCCATCACGCTGTTGAGCTGCAGGGTCGTCCCGGTCAGCAGGTCGCCCGCCAGCACCGTCGCGGTCACCCCGGCCACCGCCGCCAGCGGCCCGAGCGGCGCGCGGCGCCAGGGCCCCGCCAGCGCCGCCGCGGCCAGCAGCAGCGCGCAGCCGGCGATCCCGCCGACCAGCGCGAGCACCGGCGATCCCGCGTGGTGCCAGGGGGTGAGGTTCACCAGGTACGTCGACACGGGCACCGAGGCCAGCACCACCGCGGCCACCCGGATGCCGGTCAGCCCCCGCCTGCGGCGCAGCAGCAGGAACGCGGTCAGGTAGAAGGCGACCTGCAGCACCGCGACCGCGGTGAAGAAGATCCCGCCCACGTTCCTGATCGTCTCCCCGGCCACGTCGGCCCGCTCCAGCTCGGCGCGCGCCGCCTCGGTGCCGCCGGTGCGCCTCTCGCTCGCCTGCCAGGGCACCCCGATCACGCCCGGCGGCGTCGCGATCCCCGTCAGGGAGAGCATCGTCGCGGTGATGTCCGGCAGGATCGTGGTGTCGTCGCGGTGGGTGGAGGCCGCCCCCAGGAAGCGGCCGGAGACGTCTCCGTCGCGCATCATGGCCACCCGCAGGTGCGGGTTGCCGCCGTGGTCGGACAGGCCCGCCAGCAGCACGCCGACGTCCCCCGGCAGCACGGCCAGCATGGTCAGCACCGCCCCCGCCTTGGCGTCGGCCAGGCGCAGCGCCGCGGCCCGCTCCTGCGCGGTGAGCGCGTCCTCGTCCGGCGACAGCCGCTCGCCGGTCACGTACGGCCGGATCAGGTCGTCGACGTCGACGGCCATCACCCGGCACCTGGTGAGCACGTCGGAGCGGATCTGCGCGGGGGAGGGGGCGTACACGTCGACCCTGCCCGAGCGGTCGGCCAGCGCCAGCGCGGCTCCGGGGCCGATCGCCAGCGTGCAGTCGCCGGCGGCGTGGACGGCCTCGCCGAGGGCGCCCGCGTTGCGCTGGCCGGCGACGTCGTGCAGGTACCCGTAGTCGGGGATGATCGCGCCCGCCCGGTCGGACTCGGGCAGCGGGGGCAGCCCGCAGCCGTAGCCGACCGCGGACCTCACCCCGGCCGACACCGTCAGCCATCCGTCGTAGGGGCAGGTCACCCTGCCCACCGCGCGGACCGACAGGGATCCGACCGCGCTCAGCCCGGCCAGCCGCCACAGGTTCGGGGTGCCGGTGGGGCTGAGGTCACTCCACCGCAGGCCGGGAACGCCGATCAGCATCACCCGCCCGTCCGCCTGCGTGGCGGAGTGCGCGGCCCCCGGCCACAGCAGGCCCAGCACCATCGCAAACGCGACAAGCGTCCGCTTCACGAACGACCTCCCCTTCAGCTCCTGCCAAGTGCTGGCACCGTAGGGGAAGATCGTGCCACGGGTCCAGCCGTCCAGGGGACCGGCGGGTCGCCGCGCCCGGGGCCCGGGTCCTCGCGGCGCGCCCTCGTCCGCGCGGGGGCGCCCGGGGCGGGGCTCAGGTCCCGGCGGGCGCGCTCTCGTTCTGCAGGCGGTCGAGGGCGGTGACCAGGTAGGTGCCGCCGCCCGCCGCGGTGAAGGCCTGGCGGTCGCCGGCCACCGCGGGCACGATCGCGACCAGGTTGCGGGCGTCGGCGGTGGCGCACTCTCCCGGCTTGCCCGAGGCGATGCGGTAGACCGCGTACGAGCGGGCGTCCGGGGAGCTCTTCCAGCTCAGCGAGGTGCCCTGGAGCCGCACGTCGGCGGGCTTGGCCGGAGCCTGGCCGCCGCGGTCCCTCATCAGCGGCAGCAGAGCCGGGCGGCCGTAGTGGTCCTTCACGACGCGGTCGAGCGCGCCCAGCGGGTTGGTGGAGAGCTGCTTGGCGCTGAAGTAGACGTCGCCGGAGACCTGCCCGTACTTACGGTTGAGCGTGAGGTGGGAGGACATCTCGCCGGGCCTGGTCCAGGCGGCGGTGTCGGTGGCGCCGACCCGGTACAGGCCCTGGCCGATGTAGAGCTGCACCCCGGTGCCCTTGACCTCGTTCGCCCACCAGCGCGTCAGCACGTCGTAGTCGGCGATCTTGAACCCGCGCGGCCAGTACAGCTGCGGGATGACGTAGTCGACCGTGCCCTTCTTGATCCAGTGGCGGGCGTCGGCGTAGATGGAGTCGTACGCGGACATGCCGCCGGTGGCCGAGCCGGTGGGGTCGTCGGACTTGTTGCGCCAGATCCCGAACGGGCTGACGCCGAACTTCACGCTGTTCCTGACCTCGTGCACGGTCTTGTCGACCTGCGCGATCAGCTTGTCGACGTTGGCGCGGCGCCAGTCGGCGAGTTTGGTGCCCTTGCCGTACTTGGCGAAGGCGGCGCCGTCGGCGAACTTCGCGCCCGCGACGGGGTAGGGGTAGAAGTAGTCGTCGAAGTGGACCCCGTCGACGTCGTAGCGGGTCACCACGTCCTTGACGACCTTGGTGACGTAGTCGCGGACCGCGGGAAGGCCGGGGTTGTAGTAGGCCAGATCCCCGTATTTCACGATCCACTCGGGGTGCAGCCGGGCGGGGTGCCTGGCGGGCAGCTTGGACAGGTCGCCGTCGGCGGACGCGCGGTAGGGGTTGAACCACGCGTGGAACTCCAGGCCCCGCCGGTGGGCCTCGGCGACGAGGAAGGGCATCGGGTCCCAGCCGGGGTCCTTGCCCGCCGTGCCGGTCAGATACTGCGACCACGGCTCCAGGTCCGACTTGTACAGCGCGTCGGACGCGGGGCGGACCTGGACGAACACCGCGTTGAACCGCCGCTTGACCGCGTTGTCGAGGATCTTGACGTACTCGGCTCGCTGGCGGGCCGGGGACAGGCCGGTCCGCGAGGGCCAGTCGATGTTCTTGACGGTGGCGATCCACACCCCGCGCAGCTGCCGCTTGGGATACCTCGCGTCCACCTCGCACCGGGCCGACGCGGAGGCGGCGGTCGTCGCGCCGACCGTCTCGGCCGAGACCGCCGGGCTCTTCGCGGCCTTCGGCCGGGCGGGCGCGGCGTCGGGACCGAAGGTGTAGGCGGCTCCCGTGGTCAGGACGGCGAGCGCGGCAGCGGCCAGGAGAGGGCGTCCGTATCGCATGGTTCCCCAGTGTGGCACCAGCGCCGGTGTGCTCTGACCGGAAAAACGAAATCCATTCGTGATGACTCTGTTACATGCGTGCATGCTGGGAGGCATGCGCCGGACGGTGCGCGTTCCCCGGGAGGCGGGGCTCCGTCCGGCGCGCGTCTCACGGCCCCGTCAGCCGGTGACTTTGTCCATCAGATGAGAGGGAAGCGGCTCGTAGCGCAGAAAGACCCGCCGGAACGTCCCCGTCCCGTGTGACATGGATCTCAGATCGATCGAGTATCGCGTGATCTCCAGCTCGGGCACCTCGGCCCTGACCAGGGTGCGCCCCACGCCCACCGGCTCCGTGCCGAGCACGCGGCCCCGGCGCGAGGACAGGTCGGACATCACCGCGCCGACGTGGTCGTCGGAGACCAGGATGGACACCTCGTCGACCGGTTCTAGCAGCAGCGTGGGCACCTTGGCCGCGGCCTCCTTCAGCGCGAGCGCCCCGGCGATCTGGAACGCCATGTCGGAGGAGTCGACCGAGTGGGCCTTGCCGTCGTACAGCGTCACCCGCACGTCCACCATGGGGTACCCGGCGAGCACCCCGCGCTGCATCTGGGTGCGGACCCCCTTCTCCACCGAGGGGATGAACTGGCGCGGCACCACGCCACCGACGATCTTGTCCACGAACTCGAAGCCGCCGCCGGACGGCAGGGGCTCGACCTCCAGGTGGCAGACGGCGAACTGGCCGTGGCCGCCGGTCTGCTTGACGTTGCGGCCCAGGGCCTGGCAGCTGCCGCCGAAGGTCTCCCTGAGCGGCACCCGCAGCTCGGTCTTCTCCACCTCCACGCCGTGCCGCCTGCTCAGCCGGTCGAGCAGCACGTCGGTGTGGGCCTCGCCCATGCACCACAGCACGAGCTGGCGGGTCTCGGGGTTGTTCTCCAGCCGGAGCGTCGGGTCCTCGGCGACCAGCCGCTGCAGCGCCTGGCCCAGCTTGTCGTCGTCGGCCTTGGACCGGGGCTGGATCGCCACGGGCAGCAGCGGCTCCGGCATGGTCCAGGCCGTCATCAGCAGCGGGTTCTCCCGGTCCGACAGGGTGTCGCCGGTCTCCGCGCGAGACAGCTTGGCCACCGCCGCGATGTCCCCGGCCACGCACTTGGCGGTCGTCCGCTGGTGCTTGCCCAGCGGCGAGGAGAGCGCGCCGATGCGCTCGTCCACGTCGTGGTCCTCGTGCCCGCGGTCGGACAGACCGTGTCCGGAGACGTGCACCGTCATGTCCGGGCGCAGAGTGCCGGAGAAGACCCGTACCAGGCTGATCCTGCCCACGTACGGGTCGCTGGTGGTCTTGATGACCTCGGCGACCAGTGGCCCGTCGGGGTCGCAGGTGATGCCGGAGACGGGCCGGCCGTCGATCGACATGATCTCCGGCATGGGGTGCTCGGGCGGGGAGGGGAACCCCTGGGTGACGAGCTCCAGGACCTCCAGCGCGCCCACGCCGGTCCCCGTGGCCAGCACCGGGTAGAAGCCGCCGCGCGCGACGGCCTTCTCCAGGTCCTCGATCAGGGCCTTGGTGTCGATCTCCTCGCCGGAGAGGTAACGGTCCATCAGGGACTCGTCCTCGCTCTCCTGGATGACGCCCTCGATCAGGGCGCCCCGGTAGACCTCGATCTGGTCGGCGTAGGCGGGGCCGGGGGAGTTCTCGCTCCGGGTGCCGGTCGCGTAGTTGTAGAACTTCTGGCTCAGCAGGCCGATCAGGCCGTTCACCCTGCCGTTGGTCACCACCGGCAGGTACAGCGGCGAGACGCCGTCGCCGAAGGCGTCCTGGCAGGCGGCGAGGGCGTCCTCGAAGTTCGCCCGCTGATGGTCGATCTTGGTGATCACGACCGCGCGGGGCATCCCGACCGCCGCGCACTCGTCCCAGAGCATCCTCGTCAGGCCGTCCACGCCCTCGACGGCCGAGACGACGAACAGCGCCGCGTCGGCCCCGCGCAGCCCGGCGCGCAGGTCGCCGACGAAGTCGGCGTAACCGGGGGTGTCCAGCAGATTGATCTTGATGTCGTTGTGGACCACGGGGGCCACGGTCAGGTTCACCGAGCGCTGCTGGCGCACCTCGACCTCGTCGAAGTCGCTGACGGTCGTGCCGTCCTCGACCCTGCCGGGCCGCTGGACGGTCCGTGTCGCGGCCAGCAGCGCCTCCACAAGTGTTGTCTTCCCGGCACCGGAATGGCCGACCAGCACGACGTTCCGTATCATGCCCGGCCGGTCGGCCGCGGGTGCCCTCCCCGCGGCTCCCGCTGTTCCGCCGGTTGCTCTTTCCGCCACATCGCCTCCCGCGTCGTTGCCGAAGGGGCGCGGCCTGGTGGGGCCACACCCCCGGGGTCCGCTGCCGAGCTCGCGCACCGCGCGGACTCGGTCTGTTCACCAAATACCCATGTGGCGAATATCACAAGAGGGATGTGACGATCCTCTTGCGATAGGCGGACCCGATCGCTAGTCATTCGGGCCGTCCCGGCGGCTCCGCGCGACCCTCGCGAACGCCGTTCCCCCGTGGCTCACCGCTCCCCGTCGCCGCTGCGCGCTCGCAGGCCCGGTGGCCTACGATCGGAGCGCCATGCTGAAACTTCTGCGCCCCGCCGTCACCAGGCTCTTGACCCCGCTGGGCAGGGCACTGACCCGCCGCGGGATCAGCCCCAACGCGGTCACCGCCGCCGGCACGCTCGGCACCGTCGCCGCGGCCCTGTTCTTCTACCCGCGGGGCCAGCTGTTCGCGGGCACGTTGGTGATCACCTTCTTCGTGCTGGCCGACCTCCTCGACGGGGTCATGGCCAGGATGACGGGCCCGGGAAGCACCTGGGGCGCCTTCCTCGACTCCACCCTCGACCGGGTCGGCGACGCGGGCATCTTCTCCGGGCTGGTGTTCTGGTTCGTCGTGAGCGGGCAGCGGGTGCTTGCGGGGGTCGCCCTGTTCTGCCTCGTCGCTGGGGCCGTGGTCTCCTACGTCAAGGCCAGGGCCGAGGCGCTGGGCATGACGTGCGACGTCGGCCTCGCCGAGCGGCCGGAACGCCTGGTCGTCGGCCTGGTCTCCGCCGGTCTCGGCGGCCTCGGCGTGCCGTACATCCTGGCCGCGGGGCTCTGGCTGCTCGCCGCGGCCAGCGCGGTCACGGTCGGCCAGCGCCTGCTGCACGTGCGCCGGCAGGCCGTTTCCCACCCGCCACGGACCCTCCGCTGATCGGAAAGATCGATGACCGACAAGCCCTCCCCCCAGGATCGTCTCGTCGCCGCGGCGTTCGGCGCCGGTTGGACGGTCGTGCCCCGCCTGCCCGAGAGGCTCACCGCCTGGGCCTTCCGCGCCGCCGCCGACCGGCTGTGGAAGCGCCGCGGGAAGTCGGTGCTCAGGCTGGAGGCCAACCTCGCCAGGGTGAAGGGCACCTCGCCCGGCGATCCGGCGATCAGGGCGCTCAGCCGCGACGGCATGCGCTCCTACTTCCGCTACTTCCACGAGGTGTTCCGGCTGCCCTCGATCCCCATCGAGGAGATCGTCTCCCGCATGCGGGTGGTCGGGGCCGAGCCCGTCTACGACAACCTCGCCAAGGGGCGTGGCGTCGTCATGGCCCTGCCGCACATGGGCAACTGGGACCAGGCGGGCGCCTGGTTCGCCGGTACGGGCCACCCGTTCACCACGGTCGCCGAGCGGCTCAAGCCCGAGTCGCTGTTCCACCGCTACACCGCCTTCCGCGAGGGGCTCGGCATGGAGGTGCTGCCGCTCACCGGCGGTGACGGCCACACCTTCGGCACCCTGGCGCAGCGCCTGCGCGCCGGCCTGCCGGTCGCGCTGCCCGCCGAGCGCGACCTGACCGCGAACGGGGTCGAGGTGCAGTTCTTCGGCGCCGCCACCCGGATGCCCGCCGGCCCGGGCCTGCTGGCCGTGCACACCGGGGCCGCCCTCATCCCGGCGATCCCCTACTTCGAGCCGGACGGCTGGGGGCTGCAGTTCCACGAGGAGATCGCGATCCCGGCCGAGGGCACCAGGAAGGAGAAGGTGGCCGTCGTCATGCAGAGCCTCGCCACCGTCTTCGAGAAGGGCATCGCCGAGCACCCCGAGGACTGGCACATGCTCCAGCGCCTCTGGCTCGAGGACCTGGAGCCCCGGAAGTCCCAGGAGTCCAGGCCATGAGGATCGGCATCGTCTGCCCCTACACGTGGGACGTGCCGGGCGGCGTCCAGGTGCACATTCAGGACCTGGCCGAGGCGCTCATGGCCGACGGCCACCACGTCTCGGTGATCTCCCCGGCCGCGGAGAACGCCGCGCTGCCCCCGTACGTGACCTCGGCGGGCCGCGCCGTCCCGGTGCCGTTCAACGGGTCGGTGGCCAGGATGTCGTTCGGGTTCCTGTCGGCGAACCGGGTGCGCCGCTGGGTGCGCGAGGGCCGCTTCGACGTGCTGCACGTGCACGAGCCGGCCATCCCCTCGCTCGGGCTGCTCGCCTGCTGGGTCGCCAGGGGGCCGATCGTGGCCACCTTCCACGCCTCGTACGGCAACTCCCGCTCCTTCTCGGTCGGGGTGCCGGTGATCATGAGCGCGCTGGAGAAGATCGGCGGCAGGATCGCCGTGTCCGACGCCGCCAGGAAGACCCTGGTCGAGTTCATGGGCGGCGACGCCGTGCTCATCCCCAACGGGGTGACGGTGAGCCGCTACGCCGAGGGCGAGCCGCTGCCCGGCTGGGACGAGGGCGAGGTGATCGGCTTCCTCGGCAGGATGGACGAGCCGCGCAAGGGCCTGCCGGTGCTGCTGGAGGCGTTCGCCTTGCTGGCCGCCGAGCGGCCCGCGCTGCGCCTGCTCCTGGCCGGGCCCGGTGACGCCGACGAGGTGCTGGAGCGGGTCCCGCCCGCCTTCCACGACCGGATCGGCCTGCTCGGCATGGTCAGCGAGGAGGACAAGGTGCGCGCCTACCACACGGTCGACGTCTTCTGCGCGCCCAACCTGGGCGGTGAGAGTTTCGGCATCGTGCTGACCGAGGCGATGTCGGCCGGCGCGGCGGTCCTGGCGAGCGACATCCCGGCCTTCCGCAAGGTGCTCGACGACGGCCGGGCGGGGGCCCTGTTCGAGACGGGCGACGCCAGGTCGCTCGCCCGCGAGGCCGCCGCGCTGCTCGACGATCCCGGGCGCCGGGCCGGCTTGTCGCAGGAGGCCCGTCTCGCCGTGCGCAAGTACGACTGGTCGACGGTCGCCCGCGACGTCCTGCGGGTCTACGAGACCGTGGCGAGCACGGCCGGGGTCGAGGAGGACTCCGCGGCGGACTCCGTGGCGGACTCCGTGGCGGATTCCGCGGCGAGCACGGTGCCGGACGCGGCGGGGGCCGTCGCCGGGACCGGGAGGGCCGGGGAGGGCACGGCCGTGAGGGGCGACACGCTGTGACGACCACGCTGATCCTGGTGGTGGGCGCGATCGTCGTGCTCCTCGCCGTCTACATCTCCTGGCGGGCCGGGCGGCTCGACCGGATGCACATCCGGCTGGAGCTGGCCCGGGAGTCCCTGGACGCCGCCCTGGTGCGGCGGACCGCCGTCAGCCTGGAGCTGGCGGCCTCCCGGCTGCTGGACCCGGCGACGAGCCTGGTGCTGGCCGCGGCCGCCCACGAGGCCCGTACCGCGGGTCCCGAGGAGCGCGAGCACGCCGAGAGCGACCTGTCGCGCGCGCTGCGCGCCGTCGTCGACCAGGAGCGCTTCCGCGACCGGCTGGCCGACACCCCGGCGGGGTCCGACCTGCTGGAGGAGCTGGACGCGGCGGTGGCCAAGGTCCTCTACTCCCGCCGGTTCTACAACAACGCGGTGGGCGTCACCCGGACGGCGCAGCGCCGCTGGCTGGCCCGCACGCTGCGGCTCGCCGGGCACACCGAGTATCCGGCCTTCTTCGAGATCGACGACGCGCCCCCGAAGGCCCTGGCCGCCGAATAAGGATGATTAAGGCGTATATAAACCGGAGTATCTGACAAGTCGGACACCGGTAAGCTCTTGGCGATTCATGACTGAGTGGCCGAGTGACCGAGTGGCCGACTTGAGGAGATGAGCCGTGCGGGTGTCCCGGATGATCGCCGTCACACTGGCGGGAGTCGCGGTCCTGGCGCCCGCCGCCGCCTGTTCCTCCGACGATCCGGCCCCGGGCAGCCCCGCGGGCGCGGCCGACGAGCCCAGCGCGGCCCCGACGCCCACGCCCGAGCCGACGCACCCCTTCACCGGCCTGCCCGGCGCGGCCCGCAGGGCGGTGCTCGCGGTGAAGATCGAGAACACCTCGGCGGGCAAGCCGCAGCTCGGCCTGAAGAGCGCCGATGTCGTCTACGTCGAGCAGGTCGAGGCGGGCCTGACCCGCCTGATGGCGATCTTCTCCTCGAAGATCCCGGCCAAGGTCGGCCCGGTCCGCAGTGCCCGCATCTCCGACCTGCACATCGTCCCGCAGTTCGGCAGGCCCGCCTTCGCCTACTCGGGCGCGCAGACCAAGATGCTCCCCTTCATCGCCGAGGCGCCGCTCCACGACGTCTCCGACAGCAGGCAGCCGGGCGCGTACTTCCGCCAGCCGGGACGCTTCGCCCCATACAACCTGTTCGCCGACACCAAGCGGCTGCTGGCCGGGGCGCCCAAGGCGAGCAGGGCCAAGGACATCGGGTTCACCTTCGGCGACCCGCCCGAGGGCGGCGTGCCGCGCAAGACGTACAGCGTGAAGTACCCGGCGGCGCGCTTCACCTTCGGCTGGTCGGAGGCCGCGGGCAAGTGGCTGATCTGGCAGGACGGCAAGAAGGACATGGCGGCCGAGGGCGGCCAGCTCGGCGCGCCCACGATCGTCGTGCAGTACACCAAGACGGAGCGCTCGCAGTTCCACGACAAGAACCAGAGCTACACCCCGCTGGTGCACAGCACCGGCAAGGGCAGGGCGATCGTGCTCCGAGACGGCCAGGCGTTCAAGGCCCGCTGGTCGCGGCCCGAGGAGAAGGACGGCACCGTCTTCACCACGGAGGCGGGCGAGGCGATGAACTTCGCCCCGGGACAGGTCTGGGTCGTGCTCGCCTCGGCGAAACCCGTCATTCCCTGACGCGCGAGCCCTACATCCTGTCCAAGAAGATCCCCCGACGGCGACAAGGCGTCGTGTAAGGGGGCGGGCCGCCAGCGCCTACGATGGAAGCGTAGTGGCCGTCCTCCGCGGACGGCCCGTGATCCGCAGCCAGCCGTCGTGAGGTAGAGACCGTGTCCAGCAGCACGCCCGAAGTCAGCGAGACCACCGTCACCGGAACCGCCCGGGTCAAGCGCGGCATGGCAGAGATGCTCAAGGGCGGCGTCATCATGGACGTCGTCAACGCCGAGCAGGCCAAGATCGCCGAGGACGCCGGCGCCGTCGCCGTCATGGCCCTCGAGCGGGTGCCCGCCGACATCCGCGCCCAGGGCGGCGTCTCCCGGATGAGCGACCCCGACATGATCGACGGCATCATCGCCGCCGTCTCGATCCCGGTCATGGCCAAGGCCCGCATCGGCCACTTCGTCGAGGCCCAGGTGCTCCAGTCGCTCGGCGTCGACTACATCGACGAGTCCGAGGTGCTCACCCCGGCCGACTACGCCAACCACATCGACAAGTGGCAGTTCACGGTGCCCTTCGTCTGCGGCGCGACCAACCTGGGCGAGGCGCTGCGCCGCCTCACCGAGGGCGCGGCGATGATCCGCTCCAAGGGCGAGGCCGGCACCGGCGACGTCTCCAACGCCACCACCCACATGCGCAAGATCAGGGGCGAGATCAAGCGCCTGGGCTCGCTGCCCGAGGACGAGCTCTACGTCGCGGCCAAGGAGCTCCAGGCGCCGTACGAGCTGGTCGCCGAGGTCGCCAGGACCGGCAAGCTGCCGGTCGTGCTGTTCACCGCCGGCGGCATCGCCACCCCGGCCGACGCGGCGATGATGATGCAGCTCGGCGCCGAGGGCGTGTTCGTCGGCTCGGGCATCTTCAAGTCCGGCAACCCCGCCGAGCGCGCCTCCGCGATCGTCAAGGCCACCACCTTCTACGATGACCCCGACGTCATCGCGAAGGTCTCCCGAGGTCTGGGTGAGGCCATGGTCGGCATCAACGTCGACGACATCCCGGCCCCGCACCGGCTCGCCGAGCGCGGCTGGTAGAGCGGGCGGGGCCGCCGAGGCCCCCTGGGAACTCCGGGAAACCGGGAGAAGGCGATCTCCGTCATGGAGATCGCCTTTTTCCTGACAGGAGGAGTTAACTCCTCGGTCATGGTGCCCCGCGAGGCTGACGGGCGTTCGAGCCCGATCACCCGGGAGGTTTCCCTTGTCGAAGTTCACCCGCCGGTCCTTTCTCGTCACCGGTATCGCGGCCGGCGCGGCGGCCGGCATCCCCGCCGCCGCGCACGCCGATCCCGGGCCCGTCCAGGAGGGCTCTGACTCTCTGGCGTCCCTGGCCTCCCGCGGCCTGCGCTCGGACCCCTTCACGCTCGGTGTCGCCTGCGGGGACCCCGACTCCGGCGGTTTCGTGATCTGGACCCGCCTGGCGCCCCAGCCGCTCGCCGAGGACGGCCTGGGCGGCATGCCCGCCCGGCCCTTCGCCGTCGAGTGGCACGTCTACGGCGACGAGAGGGGCCGCCGCCCGCTGCGCCGGGGCGTGGCCACGGCCGCTCCGGAGTGGGGCCACAGCGTGCACGTCGAGCTGGACGGGCTGCCCTCCGACAGGGACTACTGGTACCGATTCAAGGTCGGCCCGTACGTCTCGCCGATGGGCAGGGCCAGGACGGCCCCGCACGCCCTCTCCCACGGCTCGGCCCTGGCGATGGCATTCGTCTCCTGCGCCCAGTACGAGCACGGCTACTTCACCGCCTACCGGCGCCTGGCGGAGGAGCGGCCCGACCTGATCCTGCACCTGGGCGACTACCAGTACGAGTACCGGCGCGACACCTACACCATCCCCGGCGGCAACATCCGCCACCACGAGGGGCCGGAGACCGAGAGCCTGGCGAACTACCGCCAGCGGCACGCCCAGTACAAGACCGACCCCGACCTGCAGGCCGCGCACGCCGCCGCCCCCTGGCTGGTCGTCTGGGACGACCACGAGCTGGACAACAACTGGGCCGACGAGGTGCCCGAGAAGCCCGAGGTGCCCCAGCCGAACTTCCTCGCCCGGCGCGAGGCCGCCTTCAGGGCGTACTACGAGAACATGCCGCTGCGGCGCGCCTCCATCCCCCGGGGCGTCGACATGCAGCTCTACCGGCGCGTCCGGTGGGGGAGGACGGCCACCTTCCACATGCTCGACACCCGCCAGTACCGCAGCGACCAGGGCTGCGGCGACGGCTACAGCGACTGCCCGGCGGCGGTCGACCCCGCCCGCTCGATCACCGGCGAGGCGCAGGAGCGCTGGCTGCTGGACGGCATGCGGCGCTCGGAGGCGCGCTGGGACGTCATCGGCCAGCAGGTCTTCTTCGCCCAGCGCGACAACAACGCCGGGCCCGCCAAGATCACCAGCCAGGACGCCTGGGACGGCTACGTCGCCTCGCGGCAGCGCATCACCCAGGGCTGGGTGGACGCGAAGGTGCGCAACCCGGTGGTGCTCACCGGCGACGTGCACGCCCACTGGGCGAGCGACCTCAAGCTCGACTACGACGACCCCACCACCCGCACGGTCGGCTCCGAGCTGGTCGCCTCGTCCATCACCACGGGCGGCGACGGCCTCGACTCCGACCCGGCGACCCACCCGTACCTGACGATCAACCCGCATCTGAAGTTCTACAACAACCAGCGCGGCTACGTGATGACCAGGATCGAGCGCGACCGGCTCACCGCCGACTTCAAGGTGCTGCCGCAGGTGACGCAGCCGGGCGCGGCGGCGCACACCAAGGCGACCTTCGTGATCGAGGACCGGGTCCCCGGCGTGCAGCGGACCTACCTGCGCCCGGTCGACCCCTCGGCCGCCAGGACCCCCGGGATCGACTGGATCCAGGAGACCGTGGACCGGGAGACCAAGCGTCCCTGACCTCGTCGCGATCGCCGGAGGTCACCTGACACCCACCGGCACGGGTGCCCCGCCGGACGTTCCCCGGGGCGCCCGCGCCGCGTTCGGGCGGGTCCGGCGGGTCCGATCCGAGGCCGGCCCGGGTCTTTCCTGAGAAAGAGGCGCGGATCTTTCCTGGGAAGACCCGGGTCTTTCCCGGGAAGAACGGCGGCGCCCGGAACGCCGTCACGGCCCGGATTCCCGCGCCGGGCCGGAGCGTGAACCGGTTTGGGGCCGCAGGAGCGGTGGCCATACGCTGAAGGGGCATCTCACCCGGACGGGAAGGACCACCGGTGACCATCGTCCCCACGATCGGCGTCTTCGCGCTGCAAGGAGACGTGCGCGAGCACGTGCGCTCCCTGGAGGCGGTGGGCGCCAGAGCGGTCACCGTACGGCGTCCCCGTGAGCTGGAGGCGGTCGACGGCCTCGTCATCCCCGGCGGCGAGTCCACCACGATGTGGAAGCTCGCCGAGACCTTCGAGCTGCTCGAACCGCTCCGCATGCGGATCAAGGCCGGCATGCCCGCCTACGGCTCCTGCGCCGGAATGATCATGCTGGCCGACCGGATCGAGGGCGGGATCGAAGGTCAGCAGACGATCGGCGGCATCGACATGGTCGTCCGCCGCAACGCCTTCGGCCGCCAGGTCGACTCCTTCGAGGCCGACGTCGACTTCGCCGGCCGCGGCGGCATGCGGGCCGTCTTCATCCGCGCGCCCTGGGTGGAATCCGTGGGTTCGGGGGTCGAAGTGCTGGCGCTGGCCGAACCTGGGGATAGGATCGTCGCGGTCCGCCAAGGACCGCTGCTCGCCACGTCCTTCCACCCGGAACTTACCGGGGATGTCGGTGTGCATTCATATTTCGCTGAGATGGTGAGGGAGCTCTAGGCGATGTCCGGCCACTCCAAATGGGCGACGACGAAGCACAAGAAGGCCGCGCTCGACTCCAAGCGCGGCAAGCTGTTCGCCAAGCTCATCAAGAACATCGAGGTCGCGGCCCGGACCGGCGGACCCGATCCGGACGGCAACCCGACGCTGTACGACGCCATCACCAAGGCGCGCAAGAGCTCGGTCCCGATCGACAACATCGAGCGTGCCCGTAAGCGCGGCGGCGGCCTGGAGGCCGGCGGCGCCGACTGGCAGACCATCATGTACGAGGGTTACGCCCCCGGCGGCGTCGCGGTGCTGATCGAGTGCCTCACCGACAACCGCAACCGCGCCGCCTCCGAGGTCCGCGTCGCGCTGACCCGCAACGGCGGCTCGCTGGCCGACCCCGGCTCGGTGTCCTACATGTTCAACCGCAAGGGCGTCGTGCTCGTCCCCAAGGGTGAGCTGGCCGAGGACGACGTGCTGGTCGCGGTCCTCGACGCGGGCGCCGAGGAGGTCAACGACCTGGGCGACCAGTTCGAGGTCGTCTCCGAGGCCACCGACCTCGTCCCGGTCCGCAAGGCCCTGCAGGAGGCCGGGATCGACTACGACTCGGCCGAGTCCAGCTTCATGCCGACGATGAACGTCCCGCTGGACGAGGACGGCGCCCGCAAGGTCTTCAGGCTGATCGACGCCCTCGAGGACAGCGACGACGTGCAGAACGTCTGGGCCAACTTCGACGTCTCCGACGAGGTCATGGAGAAGCTCGACGCGTAGCTCGGGCTGTTCGGTGTGATCTCGTGTGGTCTGCGAGGTTTGTCCGCGTGGTCGAGGGCATATCACGCGGACAATGGGCAATCCTGACCTGATTTTTGCCGTGGCGGGCGTCGCCGCGCTGCTCGCGGCCACGCTCCCGCGGCTCCTCAACCGCCGCCCCTTCTCGCTCCCCCTGGCCTGCCTGCTGGGCGGCCTCCTCCTCTACGCCCTGCCGCTGGAGCTGCCCGATCCCGATCCGGTGGCCCATCGGACGCTGGTCGAGCACGCCACCGAGATCTGCGTGCTGATCTCGCTCATGGGCGCCGGGCTGGCCATCAACCGGCCCTTCGGCCGGCGCGACTGGTCCTCGACCTGGCGCCTGCTGGGGTGGACGCTCCCGCTGACCGTCCTGGCCGTGGCCGCCGCCGCGTACGGCCTGCTCGGCTGGCCCCTGGCCGCGGCGCTGCTGCTGGGCGCGGTGCTCGCGCCGACCGACCCGGTGCTCGCCTCCGACGTGCAGGTCGGTGAGCCCGTCGACTCGGAGAAGGCCGACGACGAGGTCCGCTTCACCCTCACCTCCGAGGCGGGCCTCAACGACGGCCTGGCCTTCCCCCTGGTGTACGCGGCGATCACGCTGGCCGTTGCCGGGGGTGTCGGCTGGATCGCCGAGTGGACGCTGGTGGACCTGCTCTACCGGTGCGCCGCGGGCGTGGTGTGCGGCCTGCTGATCGGCAAGGGGCTGGGGCGGCTGTTCTTCCGCGCCCAGAAGTCCGACCTGCGGCTGGCCGAGCACCGCGACGGCTTCGTGGCGCTGGCCGCGACGTTCCTGGCCTACGGCCTCACCGAGCTGGTGCACGGCTACGGCTTCATCGCGGTGTTCGTGACCGCCTGCACCATCAGGGCGGCCGAGCGCAGCCACGGCTACAACGGGGTGCTGCACGGCTTCATAGAGCAGATCGAGCGGCTGTTCACCGCCTGGCTGATCGTGCTGCTCGGCGGCTTCGTCGCGATGGGCGGCCTGTCCGCGCTCACCTGGCAGGGCGCCGCGGTCGGCCTCCTGCTGCTGCTGGTCATCCGGCCGCTGGCCGGCTGGCTCGCCGAGCTGGGCGGCAGGGCCGGGCCGCGCGAGCGCGTCGCGACGGCGTTCTTCGGCATCCGCGGCATCGGCTCGCTGTTCTATCTCGCCTACGCCCTCGGCCAGGCCGACTTCGGCGTGCCCGCCGAGGAACTCTGGGCCGTGGTCGCCTTCACCGTGCTGGCCTCCCTGGTGATCCACGGCATCTCGGCCTCGCCGGTGATGAACCGCCTGGACCGGCTGCGCGACAGGAAGAGCGACGAGGACGACGAGGAGGCGGAACCCGCCGCCCAGCACCTGTGAGCCCGGCCCCCGCGGCGGGCCGGGGAAGAGCCGTGCGCGGGCCGCTCCCACGCGGTAGAGTCTGCCACCGAACAGGTGTTCGGCGAGCGGAGGCGTGTCGGTGCGGTTGCCCGAGTTGCGGGTGATGGGGGTCGATCCCGGGCTTACCCGATGCGGGCTCGGCGCCGTCGAGGGGCGGCCCGGCGCGCCGCTGAGCCTGGTCAAGGTCGGGGTCGTCCGCACCCCCGCCGACGACGAGATCGGCGCCCGGCTGGTGGCGATCGAGGCGGGCATCGAGCGGTGGCTCGACGAGGTCCGGCCCGACGCGGTGGCCGTGGAGCGGGTCTTCGCCCAGCACAACCTCAGGACCGTGATGGGCACCGCGCAGGCCTCCGCCGTGGCGATCCTGTGCGCGTCCCGCAGGGGCCTGCCGGTCGCGCTGCACACGCCGTCCGAGGTCAAGGCCGCCATCACCGGCAGCGGCACGGCAGACAAGCAGCAGGTCGGCACGATGGTGACCCGCCTGCTGCGGCTGGACGCCATGCCCAAGCCCGCCGACGCCGCCGACGCGCTCGCCCTCGCGATCTGCCACGTGTGGCGGGGCGGGGCCCAGAGCAGGCTGGCCGAGGCCGCCGCGAAGGCGGCGAGCGCCACCACCACCCCCGCCGCCTACTTCCGAGGCCGTGGCAGGGCCGGACACCCGAGAGGAACCGCGAAGTGATCGCCTCGGTGCGAGGGCAGGTGACCGCGATCGCCGCCGACGGCGCGGTCGTCGAGGTCGGCGGGGTAGGAGTCCTGGTGCACTGCACGCCGGGCACGCTGGCGACGCTCAGGACGGGCGAGGAGGCCAGGCTCGCCACCTCGCTGGTGGTCCGCGAGGAGTCGCTCACCCTGTTCGGCTTCGTCACCGACGACGAGCGCGGCATCTTCGAGATGCTGCAGACGGCGAGCGGGGTCGGTCCCAAGGTCGCCCTGGCGATGCTGGCCGTGCACACCCCCAACGCGCTCCGGGTGGCGGTGGCCTCCGCCGACGTCAAGGCGCTGACCAGGGTCCCCGGGGTGGGCCCGAAGGGTGCCCAGCGGATCATCGTCGACCTCAAGAACAAGCTCGGCACGCCGGAGGAGGCCGTCAACGCCGCCCTCGACGGCCGCGTCGCCGCGCCCGCCTGGCGCGCCCAGGTCCACTCCGGGCTGGTCGGCCTGGGCTACTCGGGGCGGGACGCCGACGAGGCGGTCGCCGTCGTCGAGCCGCAGGCCGACGCCGAGCTGGCCGAGGGCCGCACCCCGCAGGTGGCGGCCCTGCTCAAGGCCGCGCTCCGCGCGCTGAGCGTGCGATGAGGGACGGGCGCGCCGTACGGGACGTGTGCCGCGAGACGGTGGGCGGGGCCGCGCGGTCCCCGGAGGGCTCCGGCGGTTCCGCCGTACGGCGAGAGGGGGAGGGGCGGCGTGGGTTCCGACCGTGATCTGGTGTCGCCGGACGCCGAGGGCGACGAGAGATACATCGAGGCGGCGCTGCGGCCCAAGCGGCTGGAGGAGTTCATCGGCCAGACGCGGGTGCGCGAGCAGCTGTCGCTGGTGCTGCAGAGCGCGCTGCGGCGCAACCGGCCGCCGGACCACGTGCTGATGAGCGGCGGACCCGGGCTGGGCAAGACGACCCTCTCCATGATCATCGCGACCGAGCTCTCCGTGCCCCTCCGGATCACCTCGGGGCCCGCGCTGGAGCGGGCCGGCGACCTCGCGGCGATCCTGTCGACCCTCTCCGAGGGCGAGGTCCTGTTCATCGACGAGATCCACCGGATGGCCAGGCCCGCCGAGGAGATGCTCTACCTCGCGATGGAGGACTTCCGCGTCGACATCGTGGTGGGCAAGGGGCCGGGGGCGACCGCGATCCCGCTGGAGATCGCCCCGTTCACCCTGGTCGGCGCCACCACCCGGGCCGGCATGCTCCCCGCGCCGCTGCGCGACCGCTTCGGTTTCGTCGCGCACATGGACTTCTACGGGGTCGCCGAGCTGGAGGAGGTGCTGCACCGCTCCTCCCGCCTGCTGGGCGTCACGCTCCCCGGCGACGCCGCCCGCGAGATCGCCGGCCGCTCCCGGGGCACCCCCCGCATCGCCAACCGGCTGCTGCGCCGGGTCCGCGACTTCGCCGAGGTGCGCGCCGAGGGCGTCGTCACCAGGGATGTCGCCTCCGCCGCGCTCAACCTCTACGAGGTCGACGCCGAGGGGCTCGACCGGCTCGACCGGGCGGTGCTCGGGGCGCTGCTGCGCAAGTTCGGCGGCGGGCCGGTGGGACTGTCGACGCTGGCGGTCGCGGTGGGGGAGGAGCCGGAGACGGTCGAGGTGGTCGCCGAGCCGTTCCTGGTGCGGCAGGGACTGCTGGCCCGCACCCCCCGTGGCCGGGTGGCGACCGCTGCGGCCTGGACCCACATGGGGCTGGTGCCCCCGCCGGACGCCTTCGGAGCCTCGTTTCTCATCGATCTTGAGGATGATCCCGGGGCCGTCTAACGTTGGGAGTCGGTAGGGAAGACGTACAGGATTGATCACAGATCGATGACAACTGTATCGAAATGGGAACTTCCCTGCGCGCCAAAACGTGACTTCGTTGCCGCGCTCTTAACAGCTCGCCTAAACTCCGAGCCTTGGCTGGCTGTGTAGGCTGACGTGCTGAGCGGCGTGGCCGTATGTGACGTCCGGCTTCCGCCGGTCAATCTCAAGAGAGGGAGCGGCCCTGTGGGCGGCAACTATTCGAGCCTGATCATGATCGCTCTCATGGTCGTGGTGTTCTACTTCCTGCTCATCCGGCCGCAGCGCAAGCGGCAGCAGGAGCAGGTCAAGATGCAGAACAGCCTCACGCCGGGCACCGGTGTCATGACCACGACGGGTCTTTTCGCGACCGTGGTGGCCATCGACGCCGACGACGTGATCCTGGAGATCGCCCCCGGCGTGGAGACCCGCTGGGTCAAGGCGGCCATCGGCCGTGTCCTGGTTCCCGTTGACGACGCGGAGGAGGAGAATGTCAAGGCTGTCGACCACGGTGTCGTGGAGACGGCGGAACAGCAGGGTGCAGACCACGACACGACGAGCAAGAAGCCGTGAGTAGCCTCACCTCCAACCCCCTATAACCGAAAGAACTGACGACCAGTGGCCCGACCGACCAGCGGCCAGAGCAGACCGGGGCGCATGCTCCTGGTGCTTCTGGCGATCATTCTCGCCATGGGCGGGGCGATGCTCCTCAACAAGGCGTACACGCCGGAGTATGGCCTCGACCTCGCCGGCGGCACGACCGTGACGCTGCAGCCCGTCACGCCGAACGGGAGCGCTCCCTCGCAGGAGAGCCTCGACCTCGCCGTGAACATCATCCGCGAGCGGGTGAACGGCAGCGGCATCTCCGACGCCGAGGTCGCCAAATCCGGCGACAACATCGTCATCTCCGTTCCCGGAGCCGGCCAGGAGGAAGTCGTCAAGCTGGTCGGCACCACCGCGGAGCTGAGGTTCCGCCAAGTGCTGGCGATCGGGGCCGGGTCGCCTCCGCCCCCGGGTCAGCTCTCCACCCAGGCGCCGACGCCGACTCCCTCGCCCACCGCCTCCGGGCGCAAGGGCAACAAGGAGTCAAAGCCCGCCGAGTCGGGGACCCCGAAGCCCGGCGCGACCGCCGCGCCCGACACGGGGGCCTCCCCGGCCGGCCGCGCCCTGTCGTCGGCGCTGACCAACCCGAGTCCCGGCGCCACTCCCGCGCCCTCCGCCGAGCCGAGCGGTGACAAGGGTGACAAGCCCGCCAAGCCGGGCAAGAGCGCGGCCCCGGACGCCAGCGCCGCGCCGACGGCCCCGCCGACGGCGCCCGACGACCCCATGGCGGGCGTCGACCCCACCGGGATCGACCCCGCGGCGCTCAAGCGGTTCCAGACGCTCGACTGCGCCAAGGACGCGGGGGTGGGCGCCCAGGACGCGCCGGACAAGCAGTACGTCGGCTGCAGCCAGGACGGCAGCACCAAGTTCGTGCTGGACAAGGCGGCCGTGACCGGCACCTCGATCGACAGCGCGTCCTCCGGCGTCGAGCCGCAAACCGGTGAGTGGCTCGTCCAGCTCGCCTTCAAGGGCCAGGGCCCCGACCAGTGGTCGAAGGTCACCACCACCGCCTTCAACTCGCAGGCTCCCCGCAACCAGGTCGCCATGGTCCTCGACGGCGTGGTCATCTCCGCACCCGTCATCCAGGAGCCCATCACCGGCGGCCGGGCGCAGATCTCCGGCAGCTTCACCCAGGTGACGGCCGACGAGCTGGCCAACCAGCTCAAGTACGGCGCGCTGCCGCTGAAGTTCGAGAAGAGCTCCATCGAGGAGGTCTCCTCCACGCTGGGCGCCGACCAGCTGCGCGGCGGCCTCATCGCGGGCGCGATCGGCCTCCTGCTGGTCGTCATCTACTCGATGCTCTACTACCGGGGTCTGGGCATCGTGTCGGTGCTGAGCCTCCTGGTGGCCACGATCGTGACCTACCAGTCCGTCGTGCTGCTCGGCGCGTTCGCGGGCTTCCGCCTCTCGCTGCCGCACATCATCGGACTGATCGTCTCGATCGGTATCACCGCGGACTCGTTCATCGTCTACTTCGAACGCATCCGTGACGAGATGAAGGAGGGCCGGCGCTCGCTGCGCACGGCCATCGAGGTCGCCTGGGTCCGCGCCCGGCGGACGATCCTCATCGCCGACGCCGTCATGTTCATCGCCGCCGTGGTCCTCTACTTCCTGGCGGTCGGCGGCGTGGCCGGATTCGCCTTCGCCATGGGCCTGACCACGCTCATCGACATCGCCGTGGTGTTCATGTTCACCAAGCCGTTCGTCGCGATGCTGGCCAAGCTGAAGTTCTTCGCCAAGGGGCACAAGCTCTCCGGGCTCGACGCCGAGCGCATGAGCGAGGCCCCCGTCACGCCCAAGACCGTTCCGCAGGAGGCCTGATGTCCGGCATCGCGCGCCGGCTGTACCGGGGCGAGGTCGACGTCGACTTCGTCGGCCGCAAGAAGCTCTGGTACTCCCTTTCCGCAGTTCTGCTGGTGATCTCCATCGCCGGTCTGGTCTTCAACGGGCTCAACCTGGGCGTGGAGTTCAAGGGCGGGTCCGTCTTCTCCTTCAAGGCCCCGACCGCCAACATCGAGCAGGTGCGCGCCACGTTCACCGACGCCGGTGCGCACCAGGTCATCGCGCAGACGACCCAGAACGGCTGGCGGGTCACCACGGAGAGCCTCCCGGCCAACCAGGTCACCGCGGTCCAGAAGGCGGTGGCCACCGAGTTCAAGATGCCGGCCGACCAGGTCAACCTCCAGGTCATCGGTGCCTCGTGGGGCGGCCAGGTGGCCAACAAGGCCGTCATCGGACTGATCGTCTTCATGCTGGCGATCATCCTGTACCTGACGATGGCCTTCGAGTGGAAGATGGCGCTGGCCGCCGTCGTGGCGCTGCTGCACGACCTGGTGATCACCGCCGGCGTCTACGCCTGGTCCGGCTTCGAGGTCACCCCGGCGACCCTGCTGGGCTTCCTCACGATCCTCGGATACTCGCTGTACGACGCCGTCGTCGTCTTCGACATGATCAAGGAGGTCACCGCCAAGCTCGGCACGACCTCCAAGCTCACCTACACCGAGGCCGCCAACAACGCGCTGAACCACACGCTGATCCGGTCGCTGAACACCACCCTGGTGGCGATCCTGCCGGTCGCGGCGATCCTCTTCATCGGCACCACGCTGTTCGGCGCGGGAACGCTGAAGGACCTGTCGCTCTCCCTGTTCGTCGGCATGATCGTCGGTACCTACTCCTCGCTGTGCGTCGCGACGCCGCTGCTGGTCACGCTGAAGGAGCGCGAACCGCGCTACCAGGCGATCGCCCGCAGGCTCGCCGCCCACGGGGGAGGCTCCGGCATCAAGACGGTGCGCCAGCCGGTCACCGCGGGAGCCTCCAACGGCGCCGCCACGATCACCGGCGAGACCACCTCCGTCGGCGACAAGCGGAAGAAGAAGTAAGTACGAGCACGTCCGCGCCTCCGCTCCCCGCACAGGGAGCGGAGGCGTTTTCCTTACTTTTCTCCCGGCCTCCTGGCTTTCTTACTTTTCTCCCGACTCCCTGGTTTTTCTCCCGGCGCCCTCCCGCCCTCGTCACCACTGCCACCGAGCCCCTCCCGTACTCTCCGACCCCCTCGCTCTCCAGGCACCCCCGGGTGTCCTTCGTCCCGATACCTCCACAGGAGCGCTGACCATGACCGAGCTGAGCAGACTGATCCTCGACCGCATCCGCGACGTGGCCGACTACCCGCAGCCCGGAGTGCTGTTCAAGGACATCACCCCCCTGCTCGCCGACCCGGTGGCGTTCACCGCGGTGACCGAGGAACTGGCCGGGCTGTACGAGGTGGACAAGATCGTCGGAATCGAGGCGCGGGGGTTCATCCTGGCCGCCCCGGTGGCCATCCGGGCGGGCGCGGGCTTCGTCCCGGTACGGAAGAAAGGCAAACTGCCCTCTGAGACGCTTGAGGCGTCCTACGATCTGGAGTACGGCTCCGCCACCATCGAGGTTCACCGGGACGCCTTCACCCCCGGGGAGCGCGTCCTCATCGTCGATGACGTGCTCGCCACCGGAGGTACGGCGCGCGCGGCGGTGGAGCTGGTCCGCAGGGCGGGCGCCGACGTCGTCGCGATCGCCGTGCTCATGGAGCTGGCCTTCCTCAAGGGCCGCGAGCGCCTGACAGACGTGGAGCTGCACCCCCTCGTCGTCGTCTGATCGACCCCGCGGACAAATGCACACAACCCTGTCTGGATACACTGAGGGATCTGGACTCGAACGTAAGGAGTCTGAGTGCCCCGTGATGTGGTCGTCCCCGACGCGACCGCCGGCGGTGGCGGTCCCGAGACGGCCGTCCCAGCAGGCGATGCCGGTTCCGCCATGTCCGGAGCCGCCGAGGAGAAGCCGGCGGTAAGGCGAAGGCTCGCACGTTTTGGGGGGCAATGGGGTGGCGGCATGAATCCGGTCCTGGAGCCGCTGTTCCGGACGGTCCGCGCGACTCACCCGAAGGCGGACCTGCGGCTCATCGAGCGTTCCTACGACGTGGCCGCCTACCACCACCGCGACCAGAAGCGTAAGAGCGGCGACCCGTACATCACCCACCCGCTGGCGGTGGCCACGATCCTGGCCGAGCTCGGCACCGACGACGAGACGCTGTGCGCGGCGCTGCTGCACGACACGGTCGAGGACACCGCCTACGGTCTCGACGAGCTGCGCTCGGACTTCGGCGACAACATCGCGCTGCTGGTCGACGGCGTCACCAAGCTCGACAAGGTCAAGTTCGGCGCCGCGGCCGAGGCCGAGACCGTGCGCAAGATGGTCGTGGCGATGTCCCGCGACATCCGGGTGCTGGTGATCAAGCTCGCCGACCGGCTGCACAACATGCGCACCATGCGTTACCTGCCCGAGCACAAGCGGCACCAGAAGTCGCGGGAGACGCTGGAGATCTTCGCGCCGCTCGCCCACCGGCTGGGCATGAACACCATCAAGTGGGAGCTGGAGGACCTCGCGTTCGCCATGCTCTATCCCAAGCGGTACGACGAGATCGCCCGGATGGTGTCGGAGCGGGCCCCGCGCAGGGACCTGTTCCTGCAGGAGGTCATCGAGAAGGTCTCCGGAGACCTGCGCGACGCCAAGATCCGAGCGGCCGTCAAGGGCCGCCCCAAGCACTACTACTCCGTCTACCAGAAGATGATCGCCAGGGACGTCGCCTTCGACGACATCTACGACCTGGTCGGCATCCGGGTGCTGGTCGACTCGGTCCGCGACTGCTACGCGGCGCTCGGCACGATCCACGCGCGATGGAACCCGGTGCCCGGCCGGTTCAAGGACTACATCGCGATGCCCAAGTTCAACATGTACCAGTCGCTGCACACCACGGTCATCGGTCCCGAGGGCAAGCCGGTGGAGCTGCAGATCCGCACCCACGGCATGCACCACAGGGCCGAGTACGGCGTGGCGGCGCACTGGAAGTACAAGGAGGAGACCGTCTCAGGTCCTCCCGGGACGAAGCTGAAGCCCGCCAGCGACATGGCGTGGCTGCGCCAGCTCCTCGACTGGCAGAAGGAGACCGCTGACCCGGGCGAGTTCCTGGAGTCGCTCAGGTTCGACCTGTCGGTCTCGGAGGTCTACGTCTTCACCCCCAGGGGCCAGGTCATCGCCCTGCCGGAGAACGCGACGCCCGTCGACTTCGCCTACGCCGTGCACACCGAGGTGGGCCACCGCTGCATCGGGGCCAGGGTCAACGGTCGCCTGGTGCCCCTGGAGTCGCGCCTGGGCAACGGCGACACGGTGGAGATCTTCACCTCCAAGTCGCCCGACGCGGGCCCCTCGCGCGACTGGCTGAAGTTCGTCAAGTCCGGCCGGGCCCGTAACAAGATCCGGCAGTGGTTCTCCAAGGAGCGCCGCGAGACCGCGATCGAGGCGGGCAAGGAGGCGATCGGCCGCGCCATGCGCAAGCAGGGCCTGCCGCTGCAGCGCCTGATGTCCGGAGAGTCCCTCCTGGCCCTCGCCAGGGACCTGCGCTACCCCGACGTCTCCGCGCTCTACGCGGCCGTCGGAGAGGGCCACGTGGCCGCGCAGACGGTCGTGCAGAAGCTCGTGACGTCCATCGGGGGAGTCGAGGGCGCCGAGGACGACATCGCCGAGACCTCCGTACCGACCAAGCTGCGCGGGCGGCCCCGCGGCAGTGGCGGCGCGGGAGTGGTCGTCGCGGGCGACTCCGACGTCTGGGTACGCCTGTCGCGATGTTGCACCCCCGTACCCGGCGACGAGATCGTGGGCTTCGTCACCCGCGGGCACGGCGTGTCGGTGCACCGCACCAACTGCCCCAACATGGACCAGCTCCAGTCCGAGCCCGACCGCCTGGTCGAGGTCGCCTGGTCCGCCGCCGACGACTCGGTGTTCCTGGTCGCGCTGCAGGTCGAGGCGCTCGACCGGCCCCGGCTGCTCTCCGACGTGACCCGCACCCTCTCCGACCAGCACGTCAACATCCTGTCGGCGTCGGTGACCACGTCCAGGGACAGGGTGGCGATCAGCAAGTTCACCTTCGAGATGGGCGATCCCAAGCACCTAGGCCACGTCCTGAAGGCCGTCCGCAACATCCAGGGCGTCTACGACGTCTACCGGGTCAGCGGCGCCGGTTCCTGAGGGGCCTGAGGGGCTCCCGCACGCGGCCTGCCTTCCCCGCCCGCCCGTCCCGTGCGGCCTCTCCGGCGGCCTCGCCCGTCCCGCGACCGGCTCGGGCGTGCCCGCCCGCCACAGGCGGCGGGGCCGCGGGGAGCACTCCCGTGGTGGGAGTGCTCCCCGCGGCCCCGGGGTCGCGTCGTCAGCCGGTGACGGCGCCGGGCGTCAGGAGAACTCGGCGAGCGTGCGCTCCGCCTCCTCCAGCCAGGAACGGCGGGCGGCCAGGGCCTCCTCGGAGTCCTTGACGTCCTTGTCCTTGCCCGCGTCCCTGGCCTTGGCCAGGCGGCCCTCCAGCTGCGCGATCGACTTGCGCAGCTGGTCGACCGTGTTCTGGGCGCGGGCGCGGGCCTCGGGGTTGGAGCGCTTCCACTCCGTCTCCTCGGCCTTGCGGACCGCCTCGTCGATCTTGCGCAGGCCACCCTCCAGGCGGTCGCGCTGCTCGCGCGGGACCGGGCCCGCGGCCTCCCAGCGCTCCAGGAGGTTGCGCAGGGCGCCCCTGGCGGCGCGGGCGTCGGTGACCGGGAGGATCTTCTCCGCCTCGACCAGGAGCTGTTCCTTGATCTCGGCGTTGGCCGCCAGCGAGGCGTCGCGCTCGGCGAAGACGGCCGACCGTGCCTGGAAGAACTGGTCCTGGGCGCCCTTGAAGCGGCCCCAGAGCTCGTCCTCGACCTCGCGGGAGGCCCTGCCCGCCGTCTTCCACTCCTGCATCAGCTCGCGGTAGGCGGACGCGGTGGCGCCCCAGTCGGTGGACGAGGCCAGCGTCTCGGCCTCGGCCACGATGCGCTCCTTGGTGGAACGCACGCCCTCACGCTGCTCGTCCAGCCCGGCGAAGTAGGCCTTGCGCCGCTTGGCGAAGGCCGTACGGGCCGCCGAGAGGCGCTTCCACAGCGCGGCCTCGGTCACCCGGTCGATGCGCTCGGCGGCCTTCCACTCCTCGATCAGCTGGCGCAGCCGCTCGCCACCGGTCTTCCAGTGGGTCGTGTCGTCGGCGATGCGCTCGGCCTCGGCGACGATCCGCTCCTTGACGCCCTTGGCCTCGGCCCTGGCCACGTCGCGAGCCGCCTTGACCTCCTCCCGGCGCTGGGCGACCAGCTCCGTGAGGGTGTTGAGGCGGTTCAGCAGCGCGTCGAGATCGCCGACCGCGTGCGCGTCGGTGATCGCCTCGCGAAGCTTGACGATCGTCGCCTCGGCCTGGGCGGGTGGCAGGTCGGTGCCGCGGACCCGCTGTTCCAGCAGGGCGACCTGCCCGGCCAGCTCGTCGAACTTGCGATGGAAGTAGGCAAGCGCCTCCTCCGGTTCGCCGGCCTTCCAGGACCCGACGGCCCGCTCTCCCTCAGCCGTACGTACGTAGACGGTGCCGTCGTCGTCTACCCGGCCCCACGGGTCGGTGCTCACCGTGTCCTCCCGCACTTTCATCAGCCTTTCGGGACTTACCGCCCCTTGTATGTATTACGTCAGCTCTAACTGGACATTGTCACGTCTTTGATTTCGACGGTTTCCTTCGGCGCCCCGGTGCCGCCGTCCCCCGGGGGGATGAAGCCCGCCTTGTTCACCTTGTCGAGGATCTCCAGGCCCTTGGTGACCGTACCGAACGGCGTGTATTGCGCCGGCAGCTGGGTGTCGCCGTAGACCATGAAGAACTGGCTGCCGTTGGTGTCGGGACCGCTGTTGGCCATGGCCACGACGCCGCGGGTGTACTTGGCGCCCTCCAGGTTCTCGTTCACGAAGCGGTAGCCGGGTCCGCCCTGGCCGTCGGTGGGGTTCTTTCCGTCGGCCTTGGCCAGCGGGTCGCCGCACTGCAGCATCGGGAACTGGTCGGAACCCAGCCGGTGGCACTTGGAGCCGTTGAAGTACTTCTTCTGCGCCAGGAAGGCGAAGGAGTTGACCGTGCACGGGGTCTTGTCGGCCGCCACCTTGATGACGATGTCGCCCAGGTTGGTCTTCAGGGTCATCTTCTTGGGCGTCAGGTCGACCTTCTCCGGGGGCAGGCCCACGTTCTTGGCCGGGCCGCCGCCCGCCTCCGCGACGTAGCCGCAGGTGCCGCTCGCCGGGTCGAAGGCCTTGGGCTGCGGGCCCGCGGCCTCCGAGGCGGCCGGCGAGGCGTTGTCCGACGGGGCCGGGTCGGTGGTCGCGGTCGCCGTCGTGTCGGAGCCCCCCCACAGGGTCGTCGCGGCGATCACACCCGCCACCACGACCACACCGGCGAAGGTGCTGGCGACGATCGCGTTGCGCTTGGCCTTGGCCTCGCGTTCGACGCGTCGCTGCGTCTGCCGCTCGTAGTGCTCGCGCGCCAACTGCTTCTGGCGCTCCTTGCCGCTCACCGCTTCGCCCTCCCGAGTGCCGAGTAGTACTTAATGAGGTGGGCGAATCGTATCGGCCAATGGGTAATGGTTCGCAGCCCGCCGACCCGCACCGGTACCCTTCGGTTACATTCCCATCCGCATTCTTGACGAGATCAGCTGAGGCAGATGCTCATCGCCGGCTTTCCCGCAGGGTCCTTCCAGACCAACTGCTACGTCGTCGCTCCCGCCGCGGGCGAGGAGTGCGTGGTCGTCGATCCCGGTCAGAACGCCGTCGGCGACCTCGACGACCTGCTGCGCGAGCACCGGCTCAAGCCGGTCGCGGTGCTGGTCACCCACGGGCACATCGACCACATGTGGTCGGTCGCCCCGGTCTGCGGCGCGCGTGACGTTCCCGCGTGGATCCACCCGGAGGACCGCGACCTGCTGTCCGATCCGGGCAAGGGGCTGTCGCTGTCGACGAAGCAGCAGATGTTCGGCGGTCTCACCTTCACCGAACCCGACGACGTGCGCGAGCTCGCCGACGGCGAGGTGCTGCGGCTGGCCGGCCTGGAGCTCACCGTCGACCACACCCCCGGCCATACCAGGGGGTCGGTGACGTTCAGGCTGCCCGGCACCGAGGAGATCCCGGACGTGCTGTTCTCGGGCGACCTGCTGTTCGCCGGCTCCATCGGCCGCACAGACCTTCCGGGCGGCGACTACCCGACCATCCTGCGCAGCCTGGCGGCCAAGTGCCTGCCGCTGCCGGAGGACACGGTGGTCCTGCCCGGCCACGGACCACAGACCACGATCGGTCACGAGCGTGCCACCAACCCGTACCTCGCGGAGGCGAAGGCGGCCGCGGGCGCGGGCCCTGCGGATCTCCGGCACGACCGCGGCCCCGGCAGGGGACTTTAGACAATGACTTTGCAGGCGCCCAAGGGCACCTTCGACTGGCTTCCGCCGCGCTCCGAGCGGGCGCTCGCCGTGCGCGAGGCGCTCACCGCGCCCGCCCGCCGGGCGGGCTACGGCTACATCGAGACCCCGGTCTTCGAGGACACCGCGCTGTTCGTGCGCGGTGTCGGCGAGTCGACCGACATCGTCTCCAAGGAGATGTACACCTTCGAGGACAAGGGCGGGCGCTCCATCACGCTGCGCCCCGAGGGCACCGCGTCGGTGGTGCGGGCGGTCCTGCAGCACGGCCTGCACAACGGGCAGCTGCCGGTGAAGCTCTGGTACTCGGGCAGCCAGTTCCGCTACGAGCGGGCCCAGAAGGGCCGCTACCGCCACTTCTGGCAGGTCGGCGCCGAGGCGCTGGGCTCCGAGGACCCGGCGCTGGACGCCGAGCTGATCCTGCTGGCCGTCGACGGCTACGCCGCCCTGGGGCTCACCGGGGTCCGGCTGCTGATCAACACGCTGGGCGACAGGGAGTGCCGTCCCGTCTACCGGGCCGCGCTCCAGGACTTCCTGCGCGGCCTGGACCTCGACGAGCCCACCCGGCAGCGAATCGAGATCAATCCGTTGCGCGTGCTCGACGACAAACGCCCCGAGGTGCAGGCGCAGCTGGCCGGGGCGCCGCTGGTCGTCGACCACCTGTGCGAGGCGTGCAAGGCCTTCCACGAGGAGGTCCGCGCGCTGCTGACCGCCTCCGGCGTCGCCTACACCGACGACCCCCGGCTGGTCCGCGGTCTCGACTACTACACGCGCACCACGTTCGAGTTCGTCCACGACGGGCTCGGCTCGCAGTCCGCGGTGGGGGGCGGGGGCCGCTACGACGGGCTGAGCGAGATGCTCGGCGGGCCCGCCCTGCCCAGCGTCGGCTGGGCGCTGGGCGTCGACCGCACGGTCCTGGCCATGGAGGCCGAGGGCCTGTTCGGGGACGAGAGCGCCGAGGCGCGCGTGCAGGTGTACGGTGTGCCGCTGGGCGAGGAGGCGCGCCGCCGGATGTTCCAGCTCGTCACCGAGCTGCGCCGGGCGGGCCTGGCCGCCGACATGTCGTTCGGCGGCAAGGGCGTCAAGGGCGCCATGAAGGGCGCCGACCGCTCGGGTGCCGGCTACGCGGTGATCCTCGGCGAGCGGGACATCGCCGCCGGGGTCGCCCAGGTCAAGGACCTGGGCAGCGGGGACCAGAGCGCCGTACCGCTCGCCGAGATCGTCACGATGTTGAAGGAGAGACTGGACAAATGATCCGCACGCACGAAGCGGGATCACTGCGCGAGGAGCACACCGGGCAGCGGGTGACGCTCGCCGGGTGGGTGGCGCGGCGCCGCGACCACGGCGGCGTGGTCTTCATCGACCTGCGTGACGCCTCGGGCTCGGCCCAGGTGGTCTTCCGCGAGGAGGACGACGCCCACGGCCTGCGCGCCGAATACTGCGTCAAGGTCGTCGGAGAGGTGCGGGTCCGCCCCGAGGGCAACGAGAACCCCGAGCTGCCGACCGGCGCGATCGAGGTCGTCGCCTCCGAGGTCGAGGTGCTCAGCGAGTCCGCGCCGCTGCCATTCCCGATCGAGGGCACCGCGGGCATCTCGGAGGAGGCGCGGCTGAAGTACCGCTACCTCGACATCCGCCGCCAGCAGGTCGCGCACGCCATGCGCATCCGCTCCCGGGCCACCTACCTCGCCCACGAGGTGATGAACGAGCAGGGGTTCACCTACGTCGAGACCCCGACGCTGACCCGCTCCACCCCGGAGGGCGCCCGCGACTTCCTCGTCCCGGTCCGGCTCCAGCCGGGCAGCTGGTACGCCCTGCCCCAGTCGCCCCAGCTGTTCAAGCAGCTTCTCCAGGTCGCCGGCCTCGAGCGTTACTACCAGCTCGCCAAGTGCTACCGCGACGAGGACCTGCGCGCCGACCGGCAGCCGGAGTTCACCCAGATCGACGTCGAGATGTCCTTCGTGGACCAGGACGACGTCATCGCGCTGGGCGAGAGGCTCATCGGCCGCATCTGGAAGGAGACGGTCGGCTACGAGCTGCCGGCGCCCCTGCCCCGGATGACCTACCGGGACGCCATGGCGCGCTACGGCTCCGACAAGCCCGACCTGCGCTTCGGCCAGGAGCTCGTCGAGATGACGGACTTCTTCGCCGACACCACCTTCCGGGTGTTCCAGGCGCCGTACGTGGGCGCCGTGGTCATGCCGGGCGGCGCCTCGCAGACCCGCAAGGAGCTGGACGGCTGGCAGGAGTGGGCCAAGTCGCGCGGCGCCAGGGGCCTGGCCTACGTGCTGGTGGGCGAGGACGGCACGCTCGGCGGGCCGGTCGCCAAGAACCTGTCGGAGACCGAGTCGTCCGGCCTGGCCGCCAAGGTCGGCGCGGCCCCCGGTGACGCGATCTTCTTCGCGGCCGGCGCCGCCTCCGCCTCCCGCGACCTGCTCGGTGCGGCCCGACTGGAGATCGGCCGTCGCTGCGGCCTGATCGACGAGTCGGCCTGGAACTTCCTGTGGGTCGTCGACGCCCCCATGTTCGAGGAGGACGGCGAGGGCGGCTGGACCGCGGTCCACCACCCCTTCACCGGTCCCAAGCCCGAGTGGGCCGACACCTTCCAGGACCACCCCGGCGAGGCCCTGGCCTACGCCTACGACATGGTCTGCAACGGCATGGAGATCGGCGGCGGCTCGATCCGTATCCACCGGGCCGAGATGCAGCAGCGGGTCTTCGACGTGCTGGGCATCTCCAAGGAGGACGCGGAGAGCAAGTTCGGCTTCCTGCTGGAGGCGTTCAAGTACGGCCCCCCGCCGCACGGCGGCATCGCCTACGGCTGGGACCGGATCTGCATGCTCCTGGCGGGCACCGACTCCATCCGCGACGTCATCGCCTTCCCGAAGACGGCCTCCGGGTTCGACCCGCTGACCGGCGCGCCCACCCCGATCACGGTGGAACAGCGCAAGGAGGCGGGCGTCGACGGCAGGCCCAAGGCCGACGCCTGACCCGGGTCCTCCCCGGATGTGAGGCGGTGTGAGCCGGCTGTAAACCAGGTGCGACGAGGGCCCCCGGACGGTGTTCCGGGGGCCTTCGCCGTGCCCGGGGCCCGGCTTCGCGGGAGGTGAGCCGCCGATGACCCCCGCGGTGCCCCGCAGTACCCCTCAGTGCCCTCAGTGCCCTCAGTGCCCTCGATGCCCCGCAGTGCCCCGCAGTGCCCCGCAGTGCCCCGCAGTGCCCCACAGTGCCTCTCAGTGCCCCTCACGTGCCTCCTGGGCGACCGTCGGTGGGCGTCGGGTCCACAAGGGCGGGGAGGCGTCGCGGCCCGCTCACGGCCACGCTGGGGTCTGCATCGTCCGGGGCGGGTGAGGCGGGACCCGTCCGGGATGTGCGAAGCCTCTGGGACGTGCGGGACCTCTGAGATGTGCGGGGCCGGGGTCCGGCGCGAGTGCGCGAGTGCGAATGCGCAGGGGCGAGCGCGTGGGGGCGCGGGCGTGTCCCGGGTGTCGGAGGTGGTGTCCGGGGTGTCCGGGACGCGGACGCGAAAACGCCCCGCCGGTCGTCCGACCGGCGGGGCGTCCTGCGGCGGCGGGCCGCCGCGGTTCCGGCTAGGAGAGCCGCACGTTCTTGATGATCACCGGGATCTTGGGGGCGTTGGAACCACCGTCACCGGTGATGTCCTCGGGGTTGCTGATCCACCCGCCCTTGGAGATCTCCTCAAGGATCTCCATGCCCTGGGAGACGACGCCGAAAGGCGTGTAGGCCTTCTCCACCTGCTCGGTCTCGTTCCCGAGCGAGATCCAGAACTGGCTGCCGTTCTGGTTGACGGCGTCGACGGCCTGGGCCACCGCGACCGTGCCCTTGGTGTACGGGATCCCGCCGAGGTTCTCGCTGTCGTAGACGTAGCCCGAGCTGCCCTGGCCGTCGGTCCGGTTCTTCCCGTCGGCCTTGGCCTGGGGGTCGCCGCACTGCAGCAGGCTCAGGCCGGAGTTCTCGGGGGTGGCCAGGCGGTGGCACTTGGTGTTGTCGAAGAAGTTCTTCCTGGCCAGGAACGCGAAGGAGTTGACCGTGCAGGGGGCCTGCGCGGTCGCCAGGTCGATCACGACGTCACCGTGGTTGGTGGTGATCGTCATGGTCTTCAGCTTCAGGTTGGGCTTGGTGGGCGGCATGCCCACGTTCTTCGCCGGGCTGCCGCTGGTGTCCTTACGATAGGAGCACTTCGTGCTGGTCGGATCGGCCGTGAAAGTCGGCTCCGGCGTCGCGGCCGCGGTCTCCGAGGGAACCGGTGAACTGGTGGCGGCGTTCTGGGCCTTCACGTTGTCACCGTCGTTTCCAAGGAGGGTGACCCCGGCGAACAGTCCCCCCGCGACGACGACCACCGCGGCGACGGCTCCGATGACGACGTTGCGCTTCGACGCGCTCGCCTGCTCGGCACGCTTCGCCTGCCGCTCTTTGTGTTCCCGAGCCAGCTGGCTCTGGCGGTCCTCGGCGCTCACCGCTATGTCCTCCAAGATTGATGTTCCATGGTTACGGGCTGGCGAAAAGAGTACCGGCCCCAACATGTGCTGTACGTAAGTGGAGGAATTCATCAGATGGGGACAGAGAGGAAGGGGGGATCTCTTCACACTCCCCATAACCCGCCCATGGTGGGATCCGTACTTGCTGATGATGAACCACGTACCACCGGAGCGCCCCCATGTTCGACGAGATCCTCGGTCTCCCCCTTCACCCCCTGATCGTTCACGCGGCCGTGGTCCTGGCGCCGCTCCTGGCGGTGCTCGCCGCCACGTACGCGCTGGTGCCGCGCACGCGGCCCGTGCTCACCTGGGCCGTGGTCGGGCTCGCCCCGGTCGTGCCGGTGAGCGTCTTCGCGGCGCGGCAGAGCGGGGAGGCGCTGGAGGAGGACCGCTTCGCCTCCGTCGAGGGACAGCTCGGCGAGCGCATCGCCGAGCACGCGGGCTTCGCCACCCCTTTGCTGCTGGTCACCCTCGCCCTCGGAGTGGTCTCGCTGGCCCTCGTCCACGTCACCCGCGGCGACAGGTTCGGCCGCCCGGCCGGGCTGGCGGTCTCGGCGCTGACCGTGGTCCTTGCCGTCGTGGCGCTCTACTACGTGGTACGGAGCGGGCACAGCGGAGCCGTCGCGGTCTGGGGAAGCTGAGCCCCTGCGGTCCCCGCTCCTCGCACGGCGCCCGAACGCCACGGGCGTCCGGCACGCCGCCGGACGGCGGTACTGTCTCAGGCGTGGACAGCCTGTTCGACTCGGCGGCGGAGGAGGCCCATCGCGGCCAGGAGCCCCTGGCGGTGCGGATGCGCCCCCGGAGCCTGGACGAGGTGATCGGCCAGCGGCACCTGCTGGGCCCCGGCACGCCGTTGCGCCGCCTCGTCGAGGCCGAGGCGCCGATGTCGCTGTTCCTCTGGGGCCCTCCGGGCACCGGTAAGACCACCCTCGCCTACGTGGTGGCGGGCGTCACCAAGCGCCGGTTCGTGGAGGTCTCCGCGGTGTCGGCGGGCGTCAAGGAGGTCCGCGCGGCCATCGAGCAGGCCCGGCGCGAGCTGGGCATGTCCGGCCGCCAGACCGTCCTGTTCGTCGACGAGGTGCACCGCTTCAACAAGGCGCAGCAGGACGCCCTGCTGCCCGCCGTGGAGAACCGCTGGGTCACCTTCATCGGCGCCACCACCGAGAACCCCTTCTTCTCCGTCATCTCGCCCCTGCTGTCGCGCTCGCTGCTGCTGACCCTGGAGTCGCTGTCGGAGGACGACATTCGGGTGGTGCTGGAGCGAGCCGTCACCGACCCTCGCGGCCTGGACGGGAGGGTGAGCCTGGCGCCGGAGGCCGCCGAGCACCTGGTGCGGCTGGCCGGTGGAGACGCCCGCAGGTCGCTCACCTACCTGGAGGCCGCCGCGCTGATCGCCGACGGCGAGGTCACCGTCGAGGTGGTGGAGCGGGCGGTGGACAAGGCGGCCGTGCGCTACGACCGCCAGGGCGACCAGCACTACGACGTGATCAGCGGTTTCATCAAGAGCATGCGGGGATCCGACGCCGACGCCGCGCTGCACTACCTCGCCCGGATGATCGAGGCGGGGGAGGACCCCCGGTTCATCGCCCGCAGGATCGTCATCTTCGCCTCGGAGGACGTCGGCATGGCCGACCCCACCTGCCTGCAGGTCGCGGTGGCCGCCGCCCAGGCGGTGGAGTTCATCGGCCTGCCCGAGGGGCGGCTCAACCTGGCCCAGGCCGTCATCCACTGCGCGCTGGCGCCGAAGTCCAACGCGGTGATCAACGCCATCGGCGCGGCCGCCGAGGACGTGCGGCGCGGCAACATCGGTCACGTCCCCAACCATCTGCGCGACGCCCACTACGCCGGGGCCAAGCAGCTAGGCCACGGCAGGGGTTACAAGTACCCCCACGAGTTCGAGCACGGCCTGGTACGCCAGGAGTACGCCCCCGAGGAGCTCAGGGAGCGGCGCTACTACCAGCCCACCCGGCACGGCGCCGAGGCGGGTATCGCCGACCGCTGGTCCAGGATCCGCGCGTTCCTGCGCGGGGAGTAGCCGCGGGGAGTGGTCCCCGCGCCCGGGGGCGCGTGTCACCAGGGACGCGAACGATCCCGGCCCGGTACGAGTGGTCCCCGCGCCCGGGGGCGCGCGGTAAGCGGGGATGAGTGGTACCGGGCACGATAGGGTTTTGCAATCCGCCCGACCATGGCCGGGGCCACCTATGAACCTATGAGGGGAGCGGGTCCGCAGATGCTTACCGCAGGAGAGGTCGCGGGGCTGATCGCCGCGATGGCCTGGGCGATCCTGGTCTCCTTCACGGCCGTCGTCATGGTCAGGCTGGCCCGGCTGCTCACCGAGACCACCAAGATGGTCTCCCAGCTGGGCGACCGCGTCGTGCCGCTGCTGGAGGACGTCTCGGCCGCCGTCGGCGAGACCAACCGGCAGCTGGTCGCGATCGAGGCCATCACCCGCGACGTCAAGCAGGTCAGCGGGCACGTGGCCAAGGTCAGCGACGTCACCCAGAACCTGGTCACCGGGCCGATGATCAAGGTCGCGGCCCTCACCCACGGCGTCCGCAGGGCCCTGGGCTCCCGCAGGCGGGCCAGGCCCGCCGCGCAGGCTCTGGAGAGGCGTCCGCGATGATCCGCAGGCTGTTCTACATGGGGCTGGGCGCGTTCGGCGCGGTGTGGGTCATGCGTAAGCTTCAGGCACTGCACCCGAACCACCTGGCCAGGAGGGCCGCGCACAACGCCGCCGGCGCCCTGGAGCAGGCACGCGACCTCGCCGCCGACGCCCTGCGGGGCGCCGCCGAACGGGAAATCGAGTTGCGGTCCAGGTTCGGGCTCGACACCGTGGAAAACCCCTATCACTCCAACGTAAAGGATGGCCGCTGACATGGAGTCGGCAGAGATCGCCCGCCGCTTCCTGCGCTTCTTCGAGGAGCGTGGGCACACCGTTGTGCCCTCGGCCAGCCTCATCGCCGAGGACCCGACGCTGCTTCTGGTCAACGCGGGCATGGTGCCCTTCAAGCCCTACTTCCTGGGCCAGCAGAAGCCGCCCTACAAGCGGGCCACCAGCGCGCAGAAGGTCGTGCGGACCCTCGACATCGACGAGGTCGGCAAGACGACCAGGCACGCCAGCTTCTTCCAGATGCTCGGCAACTTCTCCTTCGGCGACTACTTCAAGGAGCAGGCGATCCCGTTCGCCTGGGAGTTGCTGACCAGGCCCGAGTCCGAGGGTGGGTTCGGCTTCCCCGAGGAGCGCCTCTGGGCCACCGTCTACCTCGACGACGACGAGGCCGCCGACATCTGGCGCAAGGCCGGGGTGCCGCAGGAGCGCATCCAGCGCCGCGACCTGGCCGACAACTACTGGCACATGGGCGTGCCGGGCCCCGGCGGCCCGTGCAGCGAGATCTACTACGACCGCGGCCCCGAGTACGGGCGCGAGGGCGGCCCGATCGCCGACGAGAACCGCTACCTCGAGGTGTGGAACAACGTCTTCATGCAGTACCAGCTCAGCGCGGTACGCAGCAAGATCGACTTCGACATCGCCGGTGAGCTGCCCGCCAAGAGCGTCGACACGGGCATGGGCCTGGAGCGCATGGCGGCGATCCTGCAGGGCGTCGACAACATCTACGAGATCGACACCACGTACAAGATCCTCGACCGGGCCGCCGACCTCACCAAGACGCGCTACGGCCGCGACGAGCGCGCCGACGTGTCGCTGCGGGTGATCGCCGACCACGTCAGGACCGGCGTGATGCTCGTCGCCGACGGGGTGCTGCCCTCCAACGAGGGCCGGGGCTACGTGCTGCGCCGCATCCTGCGCCGCGCCATCCGCAACCTGCGCCTGCTGGGCGCGGGCGAGGAGCGCTACATGCACGAGCTCACCGCCGTGACCGTCGACGTGATGGGCGAGCAGTACGCCGAGCTCAGGTCCGACGCCCCGCAGATCCACGGCGTCATCGACGCCGAGGAGGAGTCCTTCCTGCGCACCCTCCGCACCGGCAGTGCGATCTTCGACGTGGCGGCCGAGGAGACCAAGCGCAAGGGGCGGGCCACGCTCGCCGCCGCCCAGGCCTTCCAGCTCCACGACACCTACGGCTTCCCGATCGACCTCACCCTGGAGATGGCCTCCGAGCAGGGGCTGCAGGTCGACGAGGAGGGCTTCCGCCGGCTGATGAAGGAGCAGAAGGACCTCGCCAAGGCCGACGCCGCCTCCAAGAAGACCGGCAACGCCGACATCTCGATCTTCGGCACGCTCCTGGAGAAGACCGGCAAGGTCGAGTTCCTCGGCTACGACCACGTGACGGCCGAGGCCGAGGTCGTCGGCCTGCTCGTCGACGGCGCCTCCGTGCCCGCGGCGGGCGCGGGCACCTCGGTCGAGGTCGTGCTGGGCCGCACCCCCTTCTACGCCGAGGGCGGCGGCCAGCTCTCCGACCAGGGCGTCATCCGCACCGGCGGGGCCGAGGTGGAGATCGTGGACGTGCAGTCCCCGGTCCCCGGCGTCGTCGTGCACCGGGGCAAGGTCCGCTCTGGGGAGATCAGGGTGGGCGACCAGGCCCAGGCCGAGATCGACGTCGAGCGGCGCCGGGCCATCTCCCGCAGCCACACCGCCACCCACCTGGTGCACCGGGGCTTCCGCAACGCGCTGGGCGAGACCGCGGCGCAGGCCGGTTCCGAGAACTCGCCGGGTCGCTTCCGCTTCGACTTCACCGCCGCGGGCGCCGTGCCGCCGAGCGTGCTGCGCGACGTCGAGGACGAGGTCAACGCCGTCCTCATCAACGACCTGCGGGTCAACGCCTTCCACACCTCCCAGGCGGAGGCCCGCGCGATGGGCGCCCTCGCCCTGTTCGGCGAGAAGTACGGCGACACCGTCCGCATCGTCGAGGTCGGCGAGTACTCCCGCGAGCTCTGCGGCGGCACCCACGTCGCCAGCTCCGGGCAGCTGGGCCTGGTCAAGGTGCTGGGCGAGGCCTCGATCGGCGCGGGCGTGCGCCGCGTGGAGGCCCTGGTCGGCCTCGACGCGTTCCGCTTCCTGGCCAGGGAGAGCGTGCTCGTCGCCCAGCTGTCGGAGCAGCTCAAGGCCCGCAGGGAGGAGCTGCCCGAGCGCATCGAGGGCATCGTCACCCGGTTGCGCACCGCGGAGAAGGAGCTGGGCGCGCTGCGCTCGGCCCAGGTGCTCGCCGGTGCGGGGCAGATGGCGGAAAGTGCCGTCGACCTGCACGGAGTGTCCGTCGTGACGCACCGCGCGCCTGATGGCACCTCCCCCGACGACCTGCGTAAGCTCGCGCTCGACGTGCGCGGCCGGTTCCCGGGTGATCGCGCCGCGGTGGTCGTCGTCGCCGGTGTCCCCGGTGACCGGCCGGTCGTGGTGGCCGCGGTCAACGAGGCGGGGCGAGGCCGGGGCCTGAAGGCGGGCCGCCTGGTCGGTGTCGCCGCGAAGGCTCTCGGAGGTGGCGGTGGCGGCAAGGACGACGTCGCTCAGGGAGGCGGGGTGCGTCCCGAGGCGATCGGCGAGGCGCTCGCCGCCGTCGAGCAGGCGATCGCGCAGACGCTCACCTGACGAGGAAGGACGCCCTCGCGCCGCGTCCGGCGCGCGGGCGGAAACGGGAACGATGAGAAACGGCATTCGGCTGGGCGTCGACGTCGGCTCGGTCCGCATCGGCGTGGCCCGCAGCGACCCCTCGGGGTTGCTGGCCACGCCGGTGGAGACCGTCCGGCGCGGTAAGGGCGACCTCGACCGGCTCGCGGAGATCGCGGCCGAGTACGAGGTCGTCGAGGTGGTGGTCGGCCTGCCGACCTCGCTCTCCGGGCGCGAGGGGCAGGCGGCGGAGGCCGCCCGCGACTTCGCGAACCGGATCTCGCTGCGGCTGGCACCCGTCCCGGTGCGGCTGTTCGACGAGCGGCTGACCACCGTCACCGCCCAGCAGGGCCTGCGGGCCAGCGGGGTGAAGGCGAAGAACCAGCGTGGCGTGGTGGACCAGGCGGCCGCCATCGTGCTGCTCCAAGCCGCGCTGGACGCCGAACGCGCCACCGGCAGGCCTCCCGGGGTTCCCGCCGGACCTCCCCCGGGAGGGGGGAACGCCGAGCGGCCGGGCGGCGGGACCGTTCGGTGAGCCGCCTGCGGCCGGTATGGCTGTGGGTGGCCGGGACGTCCGTGCTCGCCGCCACCGGGACAGCCGGGTTCCTCGTGATCCGCCCCTATCTCATGCCCGCCGACTTCGAGGGACCGGGTTCGGGCACGGTCGTCGTCGAGATCCCCCGGGGGGCGAGCGCGAGCCAGATCGGGCTGGTGCTGGCCGACGCCGGGGTGGTGGCCAGTGCCGGGGCGTTCGTCACGGCGGCGAAGGAGCAGTCCAGGGCGGGCACCCTGCCCCCCGGCCGTTTCAGGCTCCGCAGGGGCATGGACGCCCGCTCGGCGCTCGGCATGCTGGTGGCGCCCGGGTCGCGGGTGGTCCGCACGGTCACCGTTCCCGAAGGGCTCCGCCTGCCCGAGCTGCTCGACCGGCTCGCCGAGGCGACCGGCATGCGCCGGGCCGACCTGGTCAGGGCCGCGGCCGACGGGCGGGCGCTGGGCCTGCCCCGGTACGCCGGGAACGCCGAGGGCTTCCTGTTCCCCGCCACCTACGAGATCGAGCCGGGCACGACCGCTCCGGCCCTGCTCGCCGCGATGGTGGAACGTTACAAGCAGGCGGCGGCCCAGCTAAACCTCAGGAAACGGGCCGCGAAGAAAGGCCTGTCGCCCCGGGAGGCCGTCACGGTGGCGAGCATCGTCCAGGCGGAGGGCGGGCGGGACCCGGACTACCCGAAGATCGCTAGGGTAATCTACAACCGGATCAGGGCCCGGACGCCGCTCCAGCTGGACACCACGGTGCTGTACGCACAGGGGCGCAGGACCCTGGAGGTTTCGGAGAGGGACACAGAGGTGAGGTCTCCGTACAACACCTACCTCAGGCCCGGCCTGCCGCCCGGGCCCATCGCGAACCCCGGGGAGAAGGCGTTGATCGCGGCACTCCAGCCAGATCAAGGTGATTGGTTCTGGTTTGTCACTACCGATCCGGAGCATAGAATCACGAAATTCACTGACAAAGAGAGTGAGTTTGTGAGATACCGGGAAGAGCTGAACAGATACCTCGGGAAGCGTTGATGCCCGGCGGAATACCCCCGGTTCCGCCGCAGGCGGCGACCCGCACCCGCGGTTCAGACGACGGCTCCCGGAGCACCGGGACGTCCGGCCGGGTGCCCTCCTTCGGTTCGGCACACCCGCTTGACGCCAGGTCGTCTCTAGCGGGAGATTGGCCAGCGACGCTATGAACGATCTCGATATGGACTTCCTGGTCGGTTCCGACGACGAAGGTCGGCCGCGCCGAGGATCCAACACGTCCCCAGGCCGTGACTCCGGCCGGCGCGGACGCCGCAGGAAGCGCCGCCGCAACCGGGGCGGCTTCGTCGCCCCCATGCTCGCGGTCATCATCCTGCTCGGCGGCATCGGCGCCGCCGGCTTCTACGGCTACACCTGGGTCCGCGACGTGATGACCCCCGACGACTACACCGGCCAGGGGTCGGGCGAGATCGTCGTGGAGATCAAGGACGGCCAGAGCGCCTCCGACATCGCGCAGACCCTGCAGGAGCAGGACGTGGTGAAGAGCGTCAAGGCCTTCGTCAACGCCGTCGGCGCGGCGGGCAAGAGCGCCTCCCTGCAGCCGGGCGAGTACACCATGCGCAAGCAGATGGCGGCTGCGGAGGCCGTCAAGCTCCTCGACCCGGACAAGCGGCTGCGGGAGAAGATCACCCTTGAGGAGGGGCTGCGCCTGAGCGTCACCCTCCAGCGGCTCGCCAAGCAGACGGGCAAGCCGCTGCGGGAGTTCCAGCAGGCCGCCAGGAACGTCCGCGAGCTCGGCCTGCCCTCCTACGCCGGGGGCAAGCTGGAAGGGTACGCCTTCCCGGCCACCTACGAGTTCACGCCCAAGATGACGGCCTCGGAGATCCTGACCAAGATGGTCGACCGCTTCAACGAGACCGCCACCAAGGACGACCTCAAGAGCAAGGCCAAGGCCCTCGGGCACACCCCGCACGAGATCATGACGATCGCCAGCATCGTCCAGGCCGAGTCGGGCACCGAAGAGGACATGGGCAAGGTGGCCCGCGTCATCTTCAACCGGCTCGACCGCGATCCGCCGCTCAACCTGGCGATGGACAGCACGGTGATGTACGCGCTGAACAAGGTCGGCATCGAGGCCTCCCACAAGGACCTCGAGAGCACCTCGCGCTACAACACCTACAAGTTCGCGGGCCTGCCCCCCGGGCCGATCGCCAACCCGGGCGACGACGCCATCCAGGCGGCGCTCAACCCCACCAAGGGCGACTGGCTCTACTTCGTCACCACCTGCCCGGGCAAGCGCATCACCAAGTTCGCCTCGGTGGAGTCGGACTTCTTCGCGCTCAAGCAGGAATACGAGAGGAACAAGGTGAACGGGTGCTGAGGGCGGCGGTCCTGGGATCGCCGATCGTCCACTCGCTCTCCCCGCACCTGCACCGCGCCGCCCACGAGGGCATGGGGCTGCACGACTGGCGCTACGAGGCGATCGAGTGCGACGAGGCCGGTCTCCCCGGCCTTCTCGACGGGCTGGACGGCGACTGGGCGGGGCTCTCGCTCACGATGCCGCTCAAGCGGGCGGTGATGCCGCTGCTCGACACCGTGTCCGAGCTCGCGGTCCAGGTGGGCGGGGCCAACACGGTGATCCTGCGCGACGGCGCCAGGCACGGGGACAACACCGACGTCTACGGCATCGTCCAGGCGCTCGCCGAGGCGGGCGTGGCCGCGCCGCGGGCGGCGACCGTCCTGGGCGGCGGCGCCACGGCGGCCTCCGCGCTGGCGGCCCTGCGCGAAGTCGGCCTCGGCGAGGCGATCCTCGTGGTCCGCGACCCCGCCAGGGCGTGGGAGACCGCGGAGGTCGCCGAGCGGCTGGGCATGGACCTGTCGGTACGGACCCTCGACAAGCTCGAGACCGCGTTGGAGGTCGACCTGGTCGTCTCGACCCTGCCCTCCGGCGCGGCCGACGCCTTCGCCGGGACGCTGGCGGGTGTGCCCGCCCTCCTCGACGTGGTCTACGCGCCCTGGCCCACCCGGCCGGCCGCGGCCGTGGCAGAGCGGGGCGGGATCGTCGTCGGCGGCTTCCCGATGCTCCTGCACCAGGCGGTCCGGCAGGTCGAGATGATGACGGGCCGCGCGGACGTGCCGGTGGAGGCGATGCGCGAGGCGGGAAAGGCCGAGATCGTCAGGCGTGCCGCCCCGGCGGGGTGACCGCCGCCGGGGCCGGGATGATTCTGTGTGAACACGCTGTTGTGGTAGAGTAACGACTCGATCGGTCCGGCGTGCCTGCTGGACGCGCAAGCGGAGGTCGTCCTCCCACCTCGTCGGCCGCAAGGCTGACAGGTCAGGATCACAACCGGGGGTGAATCCCCGGAGAGCTTACGGCGTGAAGCCTTCGAGTTCATGTGGCCCCGCATGCGTGACGTGCGGGGCATCTTGCGTTCGAACGCCCTCAACAGGGTGTGCGTTCTACGACCTCCCGGCACGATCGAGCATGTTGCGGCCTCCTCCCGGAGGCCGCGGATCGCAACCTAGGAGGCCCCATCAGCGCCGAGCCCCGCATCAATGACCGCATTCGCGTGCCCGAGGTCCGCCTCGTCGGCCCGAACGGCGAGCAGGTGGGCATCGTCTCCATCGGCGATGCCTTGAAGCTGGCTCAAGAATCCGACCTCGACCTGGTCGAGGTCGCGGCAACGGCCCGCCCGCCAGTGTGCAAGCTCATGGACTACGGCAAGTTCAAGTACGAGTCCGCGATGAAGGCACGTGAGGCGCGTCGTAACCAGGCGTACACCATCATCAAGGAGATCAAGCTTCGGCCGAAGATCGACCCGCACGACTACGAGACCAAGAAGGGTCACGTGGTGCGGTTCCTCAAGGCCGGCGACAAGGTCAAGGTCACCATCATGTTCCGCGGTCGGGAGCAGTCCCGGCCCGAGCTGGGCTTCCGGCTCCTGCAGCGGCTGGCCGAGGACGTGACGGAGCTCGGCTTCGTCGAGTCCCAGCCCAAGCAGGACGGCCGAAACATGATCATGGTGATCGGCCCGCACAAGAAGAAGGCCGAGGCCAAGGCCGAGAAGGCGGCGGCCAAGGCGCGGCATGACGAGAACCCTTCGGGTGACGGGTCACCGGCCGCCGACGAGACGCGCGTCAACGACGAGGTGTCCGTCAGCGGAGCGGTGGCGGCTCCGCAGGAGTAACTCGCATAGCCTGGATCGTCAGGTAGTCGCGAGATCAGTCCGAGACCGGGTCCGGTCTCGTAGTCAGGCACGCCCTTGACTTGGGTTACCGGCCCGGGACATCGGCACGATCGAGGGAGAGACGGCTGAGATGCCGAAGATGAAGACGCACAGCGGTGCGAAGAAGCGGTTCAGGCTCACGGGTTCCGGCAAGCTTGTGCGCCGTCGCGCCAACCGTGCGCACTACAACGAGCACAAGCCGTCCACCTTGACGCGTCGTCTCAAGCCCGAGGTCGTGCTCTCCGACGCCGACTCCAAGAAGATCAAGAAGCTGCTCGCTAAGTAACCGCCCCCGGGGAGATAGATACACATGGCACGCGTGAAGCGGGCGATCAACGCCAAGAAGAAGCGCAAGGTCGTTCTCGAGCGGGCGAAGGGCTACCGGGGTCAGCGATCCAGGCTGTACCGCAAGGCCAAGGAGCAGATGCTCCACTCGATGACGTACGCCTACCGCGACCGCAAGGACCGCAAGGGCACCTTCCGCCGTCTCTGGATCCAGCGCATCAACGCCGCTGCCCGCCAGAACGGCATCACCTACAACAGGCTCATCCAGGGCCTGCGGCTCGCCTCCATCGAGGTCGACCGCAAGATCCTCGCCGACCTCGCGGTCAACGACGCCGCCACGTTCGCGACGCTGGTCGAGGCCGCCAAGAAGGCGCTCCCGGCCGACGTGAACGCGCCGGTCGCCGGCTGAGCGAGGCACTGACGACCATGCGGCCCGCAGCGATCACGCTGCGGGCCGCATTCGCATTCTTGGGGGACGGGCATGGCCGGGTCTGAGCTGACCAACATCAAGTCGCCGCGGGTCAAGGCCGCGCGGAGGCTGACGAAGCGGGCCTTCAGGGACCGCGACCGTTCCTTCCTGGCAGAGGGGCCGCAGGCGGTCCGCGAGGCGCTGGCGCTGGACGGCGTCGTGGTGGAGCTTTTCGCCACGGCCGAGGCCGAGCTGCGTCACGCCGACGTCGTCGCCGCCGCCACCGCCGCGGGAGTACCCGTCCACCGGGCCAGCGGCGAGGTCATGGCCGAGCTGGCCCAGACCGTCACCCCCCAGGGGCTGCTGGCCGTGTGCCGCTTCGTGCACGTGCCCCTGGACGCCTCCGTCGTCTCCGGCTCCGCGCTGGTGGCGGTGCTGGCCCACGTCCGCGACCCCGGCAACGCGGGCACCGTGCTGCGTACGGCCGACGCCGCGGGCGCCGACTCCGTCGTCTTCACCGACGCCTCGGTCGACCCCTACAACGGCAAGTGCGTGCGGGCCAGCGCGGGCAGCCTGTTCCACCTTCCGGTCAGCACGGGCGTCCCGGTGGCGCGGGCCGTGGAGCACCTGAAGGGGGCCGGGCTCCGGGTGCTCGCCGCCGACGGCGCGGGCAAGCAGACCCTGGACGACGTGGACCTGTCCGGGCCGACGGCCTGGATCTTCGGCAACGAGGCGTGGGGGCTTCCCGAGGAGATCCTGAAGCTGGCCGACGAGGTCGTCAGGGTTCCCATCTACGGACGGGCCGAGAGCCTGAACCTCGCGACCGCCGCCGCGGTCTGTCTGTACGCATCTGCCCGTTCTCAGCGCACCGGTCCCGGCTCCAGGTGAGGCTCCCCGCCCGGCGAGGCTGCCGTACGGTGCGGGAAACCCGCTATTGTCGGCCATGTAGCGTCGAGGAGGCGGGGTCGTGCACGGCGAACACACCGGCGAGCGGAGCACCGATGCCGCTTCTGTGATCGACGTCGACGAGCTTCCCGACGGCCTCGTGGTCACCGACGGTGACGGCCACGTGCTGACCGTCAACCGGGCCGCGGCCCTGCTGACCGGCGTCACCCGCGAGCGGGCCGTCGGGCGGCACCTGCGCGACGTGTTCTCCTTCCGCGACCACGACGGGCGCGACTGGTGGAAGTGGCTCGACACCTACGGCGGGCTTTCCAGCCGCGCCCGCCATCCCGAGCTGCCGCTGCGCACCCCCGGCGGCCAGGAACTGCTGGTGGCCGCCCGGCTGGTGCGCGAGCCGCGGCGGGGCGGAGAGGTCGTCCGGGTGGTCATCACGTTGCGCGACGCCGGGGCCCGCGCCCGCCTGGAGCGCAGCCGCGCCGACCTGGTCTCCACCGTCGCCCATGAGCTCCGCTCCCCGCTGACCAGCGTCAAGGGTTTCACCGCGACCCTGCTGGCCAAGTGGACCCGCTTCACCGACGACCAGAAGCTCGTCATGCTGGAGACCGTCAACGCCGACGCCGACCGGGTGACCCGGCTGATCACCGAGCTGCTCGACGTCTCGCGCATCGAGTCGGGGCGGCTGGAGATCCACCGCCAGGTGGTCGACGTCCCGGCCAGGGTCGCAAGGATCATCGCGGGACGGGTGGCCGCGGGCGAGCCGGAGGACCGCTTCGTGCTCCAGGTTCGCGGCGAGCTGCCCGAGACCTGGCTCGACCAGGACAAGATCGACCAGGTGCTCGCCAACCTGATGGAAAACGCGGTGCGTCACGGGCGCGGTACGGTGACAATAGTCGTCGAGCCGAGCGAATGGGGAGTGACCGTGTCCGTCCGCGACCAGGGGGAGGGCATCCCGCCCGAGCTGGTCACGCGCGTCTTCCGGCAGTTCTGGCGGGGCAACGCCCGCCGCCGCGGCGGCACCGGGCTCGGCCTGTTCATCGTCAAGGGGCTGATCGAGGCGCACGGCGGCACCATCTCCGTGCAGCGCGGGCCCGAGGGCGGCGCCGAGTTTCGATTTATGGTGCCCACCGGCACCCCCGACTTCGTCTGATCGCGAATGTCGGCCCGGTGGGCTCATCCGACTAGACTCATGGCCGCTCAAGCCCTGGATTCGGAGCTCTCTCTTGTCAAACTACGACCCGGTCGAGGTGACCCCGCTGCACGCCGACGAGATGGCGCGCATGCAGGCCGAAGCGCTCGACGCCGTCAAGGCGGCGCGCGACCTCGAAGAACTCAAGCAGGTGCGCCTCGCGCACGCCGGTGACCGCTCACCGATCGCCCTGGCCAACCGCGAGATCGGGGCTCTGCCCCCGGCGGCCCGCTCCGAGGCGGGCAAGCGCATCGGCGGCGCCCGCAAGGCGATCGCCGACGCCCTCGCCGAGCGGCAGGCACAGCTGGAGGCCGAGCGCGACGAGCGGGTCCTCGTCGAGGAGACCGTCGACGTCACGCTGCCCTCCGCCCGCACCCCCCGCGGCGCCAGGCATCCGCTGACCACCCTCCAGGAGCGCATCGCCGACGCCTTCGTCGCGATGGGCTACGAGGTGGCGGAAGGCCCCGAGCTGGAGGGGGAGTGGTTCAACTTCGACGCGCTGAACATCTCCGCCGACCACCCGGCGCGCTCGGAGCACGACACCTTCTTCGTGGAGTCCGTCGACTCCGGCAAGGTGCTGCGCACCCAGACCTCCCCGGTCCAGATCCGGGCGCTGCTCAGCAGGGAGCTCCCGGTCTACGTGATCTCGCCGGGCAAGGTGTTCCGCACCGACGAGCTCGACGCCACGCACACCCCCGTCTTCCACCAGGTCGAGGGGCTGGCGATCGACGAGGGCCTGACCATGGCCCATCTCAAGGGCACCCTCGACCGGTTCGCCGAGGTCATGTTCGGCGAGGGCATCACCACCCGGTTCCGGCCCAACTACTTCCCGTTCACCGAGCCCTCCGCCGAGATGGACCTGAAGTGCTTCGTCTGCCGCGGCGCCTCCGCGGTGCCCGGCAACCCGCCCTGCCGCACCTGCAAGTCGGAGGGCTGGATCGAGTGGGGCGGCTGCGGCATGGTCAATCCGCGGGTGCTCATCGCCTGCGGCGTCGACCCCGCCCGCTACAGCGGCTTCGCCTTCGGCATGGGCGTCGAGCGCACCCTGATGTTCCGTCACAACGCCGAGGACATGCGCGACATGGTCGAGGGAGACGTCCGCTTCACCCTTCCCTTCGGAATGGAGGTCTGATGAAGGTCCCGCTTTCATGGCTGCGGGAGTACGTCGATCTCCCCGCCGTCACGGCGCACGAGATCGCCGAGAAGCTCACCGCCGCCGGGCTCAAGCTCGAGTCCGTCACCTCCTACGGCCACGACATCAAGAACGTCGTCGTGGGCGAGGTGATCTCCATCGAGACGCTGGAGGGGTTCAAGAAGCCCATCCGCCACTGCCAGGTCGAGGTGGGGGAGGCCGCGCCGCGCGAGATCGTCTGCGGCGCGACCAACTTCGAGGCCGGCGACCGTGTCCCGGTCGCGCTGCCCGGCGCCGTGCTGCCCGGCGGGTTCGAGATCGCCTCGCGCAAGACCTACGGGCGGCTGTCCGACGGCATGATCTGCTCGGAGGCGGAGCTCGGCGTGGCCGAGTCGTCGCCCGGCATCCTCGTGCTGCCCGGCGGCACCCCGATCGGCGCGGACGTGGTCGAGCTTCTCGGCCTGCGTGACGACGTGATCGAGCTGGAGATCACCCCGGACATCGGCTACGCCCTCTCCATCCGGGGGGTGGCCCGCGAGGCCGCCACCGCCTTCGGCTCGGCGTTCATCGACCCCGCCGACGTCTCCCCGCCCACCGCGACGGGCCCGTCCTACCCGGCCTCGATCGCCGACCCGTCGGCCTGCGACCGCTTCGTGCTCCGTGAGATCCGCGGGTTCGACCCGTCGGCGCCGAGCCCGCTGTGGATGCGCGCGCGGCTCTCCCGCGCCGGCATGCGCCCGGTCTCGCTCGCCGTCGACGTCACCAACTACGTCATGCTGGAGCTCGGCCAGCCGCTGCACGCCTTCGACGCGGCCAAGCTGACCGGCGAGATCGTGGTGCGCAGGGCCGAGCCGGGCGAGACGCTGGAGACGCTGGACCACGTGGTCCGCAAGCTCCACCCGGACGACATCCTGATCACCGACGGGTCGGGCGCGATCTCGATGGCCGGCACCATGGGCGGCCTGCACACCGAGATCTCCGACGCCTCCGCCGACATCGTGATCGAGGCGGCCCACTTCTCCGCCAGCGGCACCGCGCGCATGTCGCGCCGGCACAACCTGGTCAGCGAGGCCTCCAAGCGCTTCGAGCGGGGCGTCGACAGGGAGCTGCCCCTGTACGCCTCCTGGCGCGCGGCCCGGTTGCTGGCCGAGCTCGGCGGCGGCACGATCCAGCCGGGCGTCACCCACGCCGAGGTGGAGGTCGAGCCGGTCCGCGTCGCCATCCCGAGCGGCTACCCCGGCAGGGTCGCGGGCACCGCCTACGACCGCGAGACGGTGATCCGCCGCCTGGAGCAGGTCGGCTGCACGGTCGAGAGCACCACCGCGACCGGCCCGGTGACGGGCGGCACGGCCGGCGGCACCGCGACCGGCACTGTGGCCACCGGCGACCCGGCCTCCGCCGGGATCGCCGCGAGGCTCACGGTCACCGGTGACGACATGCTGGCGGTCACCCCGCCCTCGTGGCGGCCCGACCTGACCGACCCGAACGACCTCGCCGAGGAGGTCATCAGGCTGGAGGGCTACGAGAACCTGCCCTCGATCCTGCCGGCCGCCCCCGCGGGCGCCGGTCTCACCGAGAGCCAGCGCCTGCGCCGCCGGGTCGGCCGCGCCCTGGCCGCCGCGGGCTACGTCGAGATCCTCGCCTACCCGTTCAACGGGGAGCGCGACTTCGACAACCTGCAGCTGCCCGCCGACGACGCGCGCCGCCTGGCCGTACGGCTGGCGAACCCGCTCAGCGAGGACGAGCCGCTGATGCGGACGACCCTGCTGCCCGGCCTGCTCAAGACGCTGGTCCGCAACGTGGGCCGGGGCTTCGGCGACGTGGCGCTGTTCGAGGCGGGCCTGGTCTACCGGCCCTCGGCCGACGCGCCCGCCGTCGCTCCCGTGCTGGGCGTCGACCGCAGGCCGAGCCCGGAGGAGCTCGCCTCGATCGAGTCCGCGCTGCCCGCCCAGCCGCTCCGGGTCGGGGCGGTGCTGGCCGGGGAGCTCGAGCCGTCCGGCTGGTGGGGCAAGGGCCGGGCGGCCGGCTGGGCGGACGCCGTCGAAGCGGCCCGGGTGGTGGCCGCCGAGGCCGGAGTCACCCTCGATGTCCGCGCGGACCGGCACGAGCCCTGGCATCCGGGCCGCTGCGCCGCGCTGTACGCCGGTGACGTGCTCGTCGGCCACGCCGGTGAGCTGCACCCGCGCGTCGTCGAGGCCTACGGCCTGCCCCCGCGCACCTGCGCGATGGAGCTGGAGCTGACCCGGCTGGAGCCGCTGACCGCGGGTCCGCCGCAGGCCCCGGCGATCTCCGCGTACCCCGTCGCGGGCCAGGACGTCGCGCTCATCGTCGACGCGGCCACCCCGGTGGCCGCCGTGGAGGCGGCGCTGCGCGAGGGCGCGGGCCCGCTGCTGGAGTCGATCCGGCTGTTCGACGTCTACACCGGCACCCAGGTCCGCGAAGGCGGGAAGTCCCTCGCCTACTCGCTGCGCTTCCGGGCGCCCGACCGGACGCTCACCGTGGAGGAGACCACCGCGGCCCGCGACGCGGCCGTGGCCCTGGCCGGGGAGCGCACCGGGGCGCGGCAGCGCGGCGTCTGACCGGTTCACGAGGGGCCCGGGGCGCGTCCCGGGCCCCTTTTTTCGCCGTACCGGGCCGGGATCGTTCGCGTCCCGGGTGATTCTCCATCAGGAGGCGACGATGACGTACCCGCCGGTCGCTCAGGGCGGATCGCTCGCCCGGAGCGGAGAAGAGCCTTTCCCCGGGAGGGGACGATGAGGCATCTGCTGGTGTTCGCCGAGCGCGACGACGCCGAGGAGGTCGCCGAGACCGTGGCCGGGGAGTTTCCGGTGATCGGCATGCCCGCGGTGGTCAGGGAGACCCTCGCGGGCGAGGACGACGCCGAGGACGCCCAGTGGCTGGTGGTGGTCGAGGATCCCTCCGGGATGTTGCCGCCGGAGGGCGTGGCCCGCCTGGAGGCGCTGGCCGAGGAGTATGACGGCTGGCGCGAGCACGGGTGAGACGCGGCCTCGTCCTGCGGACTTCCGCGAGGGGAGGCGAGGTCCGTGACGGGCGGCGGGGCGTCTGGAGGTGCCCGGGCGGTGAGCGCCGCGCGAGACCGGGCCTCAGAGCCGGTCGATCCCCGTCAGGTCGATGTCGATGTCGAACGGCGCCGAGATCTTGAGCCGGTCGTGGTGGATGCCGGTGAGAACGTAGGTTTTGGCGACCGGGTCGAGCTCGTAGACGTAGATCGCGGGCTTTCCCGACTGGTTCTCGACCAGCCAGAAGTGCGCGATGCCGGCTTCGGCGTACAGCACCGGCTTGCGGTCGCGGTCGCGCGTCCTGGAGTCGGGGGAGATGACCTCCACGGCCAGCACGACGTCCTCGGCCCGGTAGAAGGTCTGCTCCGGGCTGTGCTCGGCAGAGGCGTGGATGACACTTATGTCGGGCTCGGGCCGCTGCCGTGTACCCAGCACGACGCTCATCTCCCGGCGCGCTCGAAGATCGGCGGGCGCGGCATGGCGGAGAGCATCGACCAGTAGATCCACCGCTCGCATGTGAAAAGAAGCCTGAGGACTCACGAAGACAAGGCTTCCATCGATTAACTCTGTGTGTGCGGGCAATTGCGGAATGCGATCGAGATCTTCCGCGACGAACCCCTCCGGCGGGGGAAACGCCCAGTCGGGCAGCGAGGACTCCGTCATCTCGGGGCTCCGTACGTCGACCGTCATGTCCTCAGAGTAGCAATGGGATTCCGTTCGGTGAGGTTACTTGCCGCTGCCCGGTGTCAGGCGGGGGCGGTCTCCTCGCGGCGGGCGCGCTCCCTGATCGCGTGCTCGTCGGTGCGGGCGTCGTAGGTGCGGAACTTCGGCAGCAGCGCGGCCATCGCAGCCACCGCGCCGACGCACAGCAGGCCGCCGGCGCCCAGGGAGAAGCGGGTCCCGCCGAGGCCGGCCATCAGACCGGCCCTGGCGTTGCCGAGCATCGGACCGCTGGTGTAGGAGAGCAGCTCGATGCCCGCCAGGCGGCCGCGGAACTCGTCGGGGATGGTCTGGTTCCAGATGGTCGAGCGGAAGACGCCGCTGATCATGTCGGCGGCCCCGGCCACGGCCAGGAAGGCGAAGATGCCCCAGACGCTGGGCATCAGCGCCGCCAGCGCCACCGCCACTCCCCAGACGGCCGCCGCGATGATCACGCCGAGGCCGTGCCGGTGCACGTGCGCGGTCCAGCCGGAGGTGACCGAGGCGATCAGCGAGCCGATGGCCGAGGCGGAGAAGAAAAGTCCCAGGGCCTCGGGGGCGCCCAGCTCGTCGGCGAGGAACGGATACAGCGCGGTGGAGAACGCGAAGATCATCGCAGCGATGTCGACCAGGTAGGTGCCCATCAGGTCGGGACGGCCCACGGCGTAGCGGACCCCCTCGACCAGGGATCTGATCGAGGCCGAGGGAGTGTCCTCCGAGCGCGGCTGGGCCCGGACCATCCAGAGCAGGACCAGGGACGCCAGGAAGGTCACGACGTTGATGCCGTACGCGACGGCGACGCCGAACCAGGCCGCGATCAGGCCGCTGAGGCCCGGGGCGACGATGGCGCCCAGATTCCACCGGAAGGCACCGAGGGCGGCGGCCGCGGTCAGCTGGTCGTGCCTGACCACGCGCGGCATCAGCGACTCCAGGCTGGGCCGCTGCAGGCTGCCCAGCCCGGCCGAGAGGGCGCCGACCACGTAGAGCACCCAGACCTGCGGTTTCGGCAGCAGCGCGTTGACGGTCAGGATCGTGACCGTGAGGCAGAGGCCGACCTCGGTGAGAAGAATGACCTTGCGCCGGTCGAGGGCGTCCGCGATCGCCCCGCCCCAGAGCCCGCACACCACCATCGGGACGAACTCGGCCACGCTGACCAGGCCGACCGCCAGGTAGGAGCCGGTGAGCTCCTTCATCTGCAGCGGCACCGCGACCAGTGTCAGGAAGGTGCCGAACATCGTGATGACGCCGGAGCCGAAGAGCAGCCGGAAGTCGCGCGAGTCGCGGAGAGGGCTGAGGTCCATCGCCAGACGGCGGAGCAGGGTTTTGATCGGTCGATCGGCGTTTTCCGGCACGAACAGCTAGTTTCGGTGGTGATCTTCGCGATGGCAAATCATTTTCCGGCAGGTCACGGCCGGGCCGGGCGCGGGAAGCCGCCCCCGGTGCCGGGCGCCCGCGGGGGTGACCGGGCGCCGGCGCGGGGGACGGTGACGGGGCGGCAGGGCGGGGTGACGGCGACGATGAAAGGGCGACGGCGGCGACGGAGCGGGGCGTCGTCCGGCGGGCGTCAGGGGCCCAGGACCTCCTGGCGCAGCCGGGTCTTGAGGATCTTGCCGCCGGGGTTGCGGGGGAGTTCCGTCTCGCGTGTCCAGAACCTGACCGGCACCTTGAAGGAGGCGATCCGCTCGCGCAGGAAGGCCTGCAGCTCCTCGTCGGTGACCGGGGACGACAGCCGGAGCACCGCGCCGACCTCCTCGCCCAGTTCGTCGTGGGGGATCCCGATCACCGCGGCGTCCTCGACCGCCGGGTGTTCGAACAGGGCGGCCTCGACCTCGGCGCAGTAGACGTTCTCGCCGCCGCGGATGACCATGTCCTTGGCCCGGTCCACGATGAACACGAACCCCTCCTCGTCCACCCTGGCCAGGTCGCCGGTGTGCAGCCAGCCGCCGACGAAGGTCTCCGCGGTGGCCTCCGGCCGGTTCCAGTAGCCCAGGATGACGTTCGGGCCGCGCAGGCAGAGCTCGCCGACCGTGCCGACCGGCAGCTCGCCGCCGAGGGGGTCGGCGATCTTCACCTCGACCACGGCCATCGGCAGGCCGATGCTGTCGGGCTTGGCGAGGTAGTCGGCTCCGGCGTTGCTGATGGCGAGCGCGGTGGTCTCGGTCATGCCGTACCCGTTGGAGGGGGCGCGGTTGGGCAGCTGTTCGGTGATGCGCTCCAGCAGCTTCGGCGGGGCGGGGGCACCGCCGTACCCGAGGCCGCTGAGGCTGGAGATGTCGTACTTGTCAAGATCGGGGTGCGACAGGAGCTGCCACACGTTGGTGGGCACGCCGGTGAGCCCGGTGATCCTCTCGCGCTCGATCAGCTCCAGCGCGCGGCCCGGGTCCCATTTGTACATCAGCACCAGGCCGCCCCCGGTGAACATGGTGGTGGTCATCACCGCGAAGCAGCCGGTGACGTGGAAGAGCGGCACGGTGAGCAGGGTGACCCGCCGCTGCCCGGCCGCGTCGCCGGGGTCCTTACCCGCCATGATCACGCTTCGGTACAGGCCGTAGGCGACAGTCATCGGCGACTGGCCGAGGTTGCGGTGGCTGCCGAGCGCGCCCTTGGGGCGGCCCGTGGTGCCGGAGGTGTAGAAGATCGTCGCGGGGTCCTCGGGGGAGAGGCCGACCGGCGGCAGCGTCACGCCCGCCTCCACCTCGCCCATCACGTCCGCGTAGGAGCGGGCGCCCTCGGGCACCGCGCCGCGGGTCACGATCAGCGCCGGGCCCAGGCCGGCGAGCCCGGCCGCCCGCTCGCCGTCGGCGATCAGCACCTTGGCTCCCGAGTCCGACAGGCCGTACTCCAGCTCCTGCGGCGTCCACCACGCGTTGAGCGGCACGGCTATCGCCCCGGCGGCCAGCGCGGCCGAGAAGGCGATCACCCACTCGGGGTAGTTGCGCATGGCGATGGCCACCCGGTCGCCCTTGACCACGCCGTACTCGTCCACCAGGCGCCGCGCGAGCGTGGCGGCCCGCCGGAAGTGCTCCTCGTAGGTGATGTGCTCGTCCTCGTACGTCAGGAAGACCTTGTCGCCATGGAACCTGCTCGTCTCCAGAAGGGCCCGGAAGTCGCGGGGCGCGTGCTTCCAGGTTCTGACGGTCCCGCCGTGGCTGGGGACCTCTTCCGTCTCGAAAAGCTGCCCCGGGGCGGTGAGCTGGGCCTGGACCTGGGCGTGGGTGACAGTCATGCGTTCGTACTCCCGGAGGTGGAGGGGCCGGAAACGTCACGATACCGACCGGTAGGTACGTGCAACAGTGCCGAAACGCGGCCGATGGTCTCGTGCCCGCGTTCACAGGCCGGTAAAGCGCGGACTCGGCGGTTTCTCCTGCCCGTCGTGTGCCTCCGGACGGCCAGGGCCGCGTGTTACCGGCTTGCATGGCAATCCTCCAAGATGCATAATCTTTCTAGTAAGTCCATGAGTAGCAATGCATGAACATGCAGAGATCGGGGGGACGCATGAGAGCGGCGATCGCGGGTGCCAGCGGCTATGCCGGAGGTGAGCTCCTGCGCCTGCTGCTGTCCCACCCCGGCATCGAGATCGGCGCGCTGACCGCGGCCTCGAGCGCGGGCACCGCCCTCGGCGCCCACCAGCCACACCTGGCCCCGCTGGCCGACCGGATCCTGCTGGAGACCACACCCGAGACCCTCGGCGGCCACGACCTCGTCTTCCTCGCCCTGCCGCACGGCCAGTCGGCCGCCGTCGCCGAGCAGCTCGGCGACGGCACCCTCGTGGTCGACTGCGGCGCCGACTTCCGGCTCGCCGACCCCGCCGCGTGGGAGCACTTCTACGGCGGCGTCCACGCGGGCACCTGGCCGTACGGGCTGCCCGAGCTGCCGGGACGGCGTGAGGAGCTGCGGGCCGCCCGGAGGATCGCCGTGCCGGGGTGCTACCCCACGGCCGTCACCCTGGCCATGTTCCCCGCCTTCGCGGCCGGCCTCGTCGAACCCGACGTGGTGGTGGTCGCCGCCAGCGGCACCAGCGGGGCGGGCAGGGCGCCCAAGCCGAACCTCCTGGGCAGCGAGGTGATGGGCTCCGCCAGCGCGTACGGCGTCGGCGGCGTCCACCGGCACACCCCGGAGATGGAGCAGAACCTCTCCTGCCTGGCGGGCGGGCCGGTCACCGTCTCCTTCACCCCCGTGCTGGCACCGATGAGCCGCGGCATCCTCGCCACCTGCACCGCCCCCGCCAGGCCCGGCCTCACCACGGCGGTCCTGCGCGAGGCCTACGAGGTCGCCACCAAGGACGAGCCGTTCCTGCGGCTGCTCCCCGAGGGCCAGTGGCCCGCGACCTCGATGACCCTCGGCGCCAACACCGCCGCCCTCCAGGTCGTCCTGGACGAGCGCGCGGGCCGCGTCGTCGCCGTCGTCGCCATCGACAACCTCACCAAGGGCACGGCCGGCGGCGCGATCCAGAGTGCCAACCTCGCCCTCGGCCTGCCGGAAGAACTCGGCCTTCCTCTCAACGGAGTCGCCCCATGAGCGTGACCGCCCCTCTCGGCTTCCGTGCGTCGGGTGTCGACGCCGGGATCAAGTCCGGTGCCGACCGCGACCTGGCACTGGTCGTCAACGACGGCCCCTCGCGCGCCGCCGCCGGGGTCTTCACCACCAACCGGGTGAAGGCCGCGCCCGTCCTGTGGTCCGCGCAGGTGCTGGCCGGAGGCCGGGTCCACGCCGTCGTCCTCAACTCCGGCGGCGCCAACGCCTGCAACGGGCCGCTCGGCTTCCAGGACACCCACGCCACCGCGGAGAAGGTGGCCGCAGCCCTGGGAGACTCGGCGGGGGAGGTCGCGGTCTGCTCCACCGGGCTGATCGGCGAGCGGCTGCCGATGGACCCGCTGCTGGCCGGGGTCGACCTCGCGGTCTCCCAGCTCGCAAGGGACGGCGGCCTGGCCGCCGCCGACGCCATCCGCACCACCGACACCGTCTCGAAGATCTCCTTCAGGAAGGGCGCGGGCGGCTACATGGTCGGCGGCATGGCCAAGGGCGCGGGCATGCTCGCCCCCGGCCTCGCCACCATGCTGTCGGTGATCACCACCGACGCCGACCTGCCCGCCGACCAGCTCGACGCGGTGCTCCGCAAGGTGACGCGGGTCACCTTCGACCGGCTCGACGCCGACGGCTGCATGTCCACCAACGACACCGTGCTGCTGCTGGCCAGCGGCGCCTCCGGAGTCGTCCCCGACCTCGCCGAGTTCGAGCAGGTCCTCCTCGCGGTCTGCGCCGACCTCGCCCGCCAGCTGCTGCTGGACGCCGAGGGCGCCTCCAAGGCGATCGCCATCGAGGTCGTCGGCGCCGCCTCCGAGGACGACGCGGTCACCGTCGGCCGAGCCGTCGCTCGTTCCAACCTCTTCAAGTGCGCCATGTACGGCGAGGACCCCAACTGGGGCCGGGTGCTGTCGGCCGTCGGCACCACCGACGCCGTCTTCGAGCCCGACCGGCTCAACGTGGCCATGAACGGCATCTGGATCTGCCGGGGCGGCGCCGTGGGCGACGACCGCTCCAAGGTCGACCTCACCCCGCGCGAGGTGACGATCACCATCGACCTGTCGGCGGGACCGCACTCGGCGACGATCCACACCACCGACCTCACCACGGTGTACGTCCACGAGAACTCGGCGTACTCCACATGAGACGCGCCGAGGCCCTGAAGAAGGCCGCCACGCTGATCGAGGCGCTGCCCTGGCTCGCGAGCTTCCACGGCGCGACCGTCGTCATCAAGTACGGCGGCAACGCGATGACCGAGGAGCACCTGCGCGAGAAGTTCGCCGCCGACGTCGTCTTCCTTCACTACGCCGGGCTCAGGCCGGTGATCGTGCACGGGGGAGGGCCGCAGATCAACGCCCAGCTCGACCTGCTCGGCATCGAGTCCACCTTCACCGCCGGGCTCAGGGTCACCACCCCCGAGGCCATGCAGGTCGTCAGGATGGTCCTCGTCGGCCAGGTCAACCGCGACGTGGTCGGCCTGATCAACCGGCACGGGCCGTTCGCGGTCGGCATGTCCGGCGAGGACGCCCACCTGCTCACCGCGGTGCGCAAGCACGCCGTCGTCGACGGCGTCGGCGTCGACATCGGCCAGGTCGGCGACATCGTCAGGGTCGAGGCCGGAGCCGTGCGGGCGCTGCTGGACGACGGCCGGATCCCGGTGATCTCCTCCATCGCGCGCAGCGACGACGGCACCGTCTACAACGTCAACGCCGACACCGCCGCCGCCGCGCTCGCCGTGGCCCTCCAGGCGGCCAAGCTGATCATCCTGACCGACGTCGAGGGCCTGTACCGCGACTGGCGCCCCGACGCCGAAGAGAACGAGATCATCGAACAGTTGTCCGCCACCGAGCTGGAGAAGCTCCTGCCGGGACTGTCCAGCGGCATGATCCCCAAGATGGAGGCGTGCCTGACCGCCGTCCAGGGCGGCGTGCCACGAGCCCACGTGCTCGACGGCAGGGTGCCCCACTCGGTGCTGCTGGAGATCTTCACCGACGAGGGCATAGGAACCATGGTGCTGCCGGACGCCCCCGAGGCGGCGGCCGCGCCGGAGCCGGTCAGGCGGCGGCCCGCGGCCTCCGCCCAGCTGAAGGGGAACGACCAGTGAGCCCGCAGGAAAGACCCGCAGGAGAGGCGCTCGCCAGGCGCTTCGAGGCCGCCTTCATGCCCAACTACGGCGTGCCCCCGGTGGCGCTGGCCCGAGGCGAGGGCGCGAGGGTCTGGGACGTCGACGGCCGCGAGTATCTCGACCTGATCGGCGGCATCGCGGTCAGCTCGCTCGGCCACGCCCACCCCGCCCTGGTCGAGGCCGTCTCCCGGCAGGTCGCCACGCTCGCCCACACCAGCAACCTCTTCCTGCACGAGCCCGAGGTGCTGCTCGCCGAGCGCCTGCTCGGCCTCCTCGGCGCCCCGGCCAAGGTGTTCTTCACCAACTCCGGGACCGAGGCCAACGAGGCCGCCCTGAAGCTCTCCCTCAAGTACGGCAAGGCGAACGGCCGCACCTACTTCGTGGCCGCGGAGAACGCCTTCCACGGCCGTACCCTCGGCGCGCTCGCCCTGACCGGCAAGCGCTCCATCCGCGACCAGTTCGGGCCGTTCCCGATCGATGTCCGCTTCGTCCCGTACGGTGACGCCGACGCGCTCAAGAACGCGGTCACCGACGAGTGCGCCGCGGTCTTCCTCGAACCCACCCAGGGCGAGGCGGGGGTCGTGCCCCCGCCCGAGGGCTACTTCACGGCCGCCAGGGAGATCTGCGACGCCACCGGCGCGCTGCTGGTCGCCGACGAGATCCAGTCGGCGATCGGCCGCACCGGGCACTGGTTCGCCCACCAGCACGAGGGCATCCTGCCCGACGTGCTCACCCTGGCCAAGGGCCTCGGCGGCGGCATGCCGATCGGCGCCTGCGTCGGCTTCGGCGAGGCGGCCACCGTCTTCGCCCAGGGCGACCACGGGTCCACCTTCGGCGGGAACCCCGTCTCGGCCGCCGCCGCGCTCGCCGTGCTCGACACCATCGACGGGGACGGCCTGCTGGAGCACGTCCACACCGTCGGCACCGAACTCGCCAAGGGCGTCGCCGCGATCGACCACCCGCTGCTCGCCGGCGTCCGCGGCCGTGGCCTGTGGCGGGCCGTCGTGCTGACCGCCGGCCGCTCCGCCCAGGTCCAGGCCGCCGCCCAGCGCGCGGGCTTCCTGGTCAACGCCCTCCAGCCCGACGCGGTACGGCTCGCGCCCCCGCTGGTGATCACCTCCGCCCAGGTCGCGGCCTTCGTGGCCGCGCTTCCCGCCATCCTCGACGAGGCCGCAGATGCCCAGTAACCTCGCCGGACAGGCGCGCGTCAGGCACTTCCTGAAGGACGACGACCTCTCGCCCGCGGAGCAGGCCCAGGTGCTCGACCTGGCCGAGGCCGTGAAGAAGGACCGCTACGGCTACCGTCCCTTCGAGGGGCCGCAGACCGTCGCCGTCCTCTTCGACAAGCACTCCACCCGCACCCGCGTCTCCTTCGCGGTCGGCATCGGCGAGCTCGGCGGCCTGCCGCTGATCCTCGACGCGGGATCCTCCCAGATGGGCCGGGGCGAGTCGATCGAGGACACCGCCCGGGTCCTGGAACGCCAGGTGGGCGCCATCGTGTGGCGCACCTCGGGCCAGGAGAGGATCGAGGCCATGGCCTCGGCGTCCTCGGTACCGGTGGTCAACGCCCTCACCGACGAGTTCCACCCCTGCCAGATCCTCGCCGACCTGCAGACCGTCAGGGAGCGCTTCGGCAGGACCGCGGGGATCACGCTGGCCTACTTCGGCGACGGGGCCAACAACATGGCCCACTCCTACCTGCTCGGCGGGGCCGTCGCCGGCATGCACGTGCGGGTCGCGGCCCCCGCCGGATACCTGCCCGACCCGGAGATCCGCCGGCGGGCCGGCGAGGTCGCCGCGCGGACCGGCGGCTCGGTCACGGTCCTCGCCGACCCGGCCGAGGCGGCCGCGGGCGCGGACGTGCTCGCCACCGACACCTGGGTCTCCATGGGGCAGGAGGGCAAGGAGCAGCGGATCGCCGACCTCATGCCGTACCAGGTCAACGCCGCGCTGGTGAGCCGGGCGGCCCCCGGCGCCGTCGTCCTGCACTGCCTGCCCGCCTACCGCGACCTGGAGATCTCCGCCGAGGTCCTCGACGGCCCGCGGAGCCTGGTGTGGGACCAGGCGGAGAACCGGCTGCACGCCCAGAAGGCCCTGCTGTACTGGCTGGTCGCGGTGGCGGGCCGGGACGCTTCCCCGGACGCCGGGCCGGACAACGGCTCCTCGGGTGACGGCTCTTCGCGGGACGGCGCCCTGGACGGCGCTTCCGCGGGCGGTGGCTCTGCAGGCGGCGACCCAGCGGGCGGCGACGCGTCCGGAGGCGGGGGATCCACATGACGATCCCGATGACCAAGGTCGCCCGCCAGGCACGGATCACCGACCTCCTGCAGCGGCAGCCGGTCAGGTCCCAGCCCGAGCTGGCCAAACTCCTGCTGGAGAGCGGTGTCGAGGTCACCCAGGCCACCCTCTCCCGCGACCTGGACGAGCTCGGCGCGCTCAAGCTGCGCGCCGAGGACGGCTCCCTGGTCTACGCCCTGCCGGGGGAGGGCGGCGACCGGATCAGGCGCGCCAGGCTCGGCACCGGCGAGTCCCCGGCCGCCAGGCTCGGCAGGCTCGCGGAGGAGCTCCTCGTCTCCGCCGAGGCCTCCGCCAACCTGGTCATCGTCCGCACGCCGCCGGGCGCCGCGCAGTTCCTCGCCTCCGCCATCGACCACGCCGACTGGGAGTCCATCCTCGGCACGGTCGCGGGAGACGACACGATTCTCGTCATCAGCCGCGACCCGCTGGGCGGGGCGGCGGTCGCAGAGGGACTGCTCCGGCACGCCGCTCGACGTATTTAGCCTGCTCAGGCGGGCTATCACCGGCAGCATCCGACACCTGTGACCAATGAAGATCCTGGAGATATCCATCATGACCGATCGGGTCGTACTCGCGTTCTCCGGAGGCCTGGACACCTCCGTCGCCATTCCCTTCCTCGCCGAGAAAACCGGCGCCGAGGTCATCGCGGTCGCCGTCGACGTCGGCCAGGGCGGCGAGGACATGGAGGCCATCCGCAAGCGCGCCCTCGACTGCGGCGCCGTGGAGTCCGTCGTCGTGGACGCCCGCGAGGAGTTCGCCACCGACTTCTGCGTGCCCGCACTGCAGGCCAACGCCCTCTACATGGACCGCTACCCGCTGGTCTCCGCCCTGTCGCGGCCGCTGATCGTCAAGCACCTGGCCGCGGCGGCCAAGGAGTTCGGCGGCACCCACGTCTCGCACGGCTGCACCGGCAAGGGCAACGACCAGGTCAGGTTCGAGGCCGGTCTGGCCGCCCTCCACCCCGAGCTCAAGGTCATCGCCCCGGCCCGCGACTACGCGTGGACCCGGGACAAGGCGATCGCCTACGCCGAGGAGAAGAGCCTGCCGATCGAGACGACCAAGAAGAATCCGTACTCCATCGACCAGAACATCTGGGGCAGGGCCGTCGAGACCGGTTTCCTCGAGGACATCTGGAACGGCCCGATCGAGGACGTCTACGCCTACACCGCCGACCCGGCGCAGCCGCGCGACGCGGACGAGGTCATCGTCAGCTTCGTCAAGGGTGTGCCCGTCGCGCTGGACGGACGGCACCTCACCCCGTTCCAGATCATCGAGGAGCTCAACCGCCGCGCCGGCGCCCAGGGCGTCGGCCGCCTCGACATGGTCGAGGACCGGCTCGTCGGCATCAAGTCCCGCGAGGTCTACGAGGCTCCCGGCGCCATCGCGCTGATCACCGCCCACATGGAGCTGGAGAACGTCACCGTCGAACGCGATCTCGCCCGCTTCAAGCGGTCGGTGGACCAGCGCTGGGGCGAGCTCGTCTACGACGGCCTCTGGTTCTCCCCGCTCAAGAAGGCCCTCGACGCCTTCATCGCCGAGGTCCAGGAGCACGTCACCGGCGAGATCCGGATGACCCTGCACGGCGGCCGGGCCACCGTCACCGGGCGCCGCTCCGAGGCGTCGCTGTACGACTTCAACCTCGCCACCTACGACACGGGCGACACCTTCGACCAGTCCCTGGCCAAGGGCTTCGTCGAGCTGTGGAGCCTGCCCTCCAAGATTGCCTCCGCCCGGGACGCCCGGCTGGGCCGATTGGGCTAAGGTCGCGGATTGAATGGGGAGGGAGAACAACGGTGACTGATGGTGGAAAGCCCATGCGGCTGTGGGGCGGCCGGTTCGAGGGAGGTCCGGCCGACGCGCTGACCAGGCTCTCGGTGAGCGTCCACTTCGACTGGCGGCTGGTGCCGTACGACCTGCTGGCCTCGCGCGCGCACGCCAGGGTGCTGCACCGCGCGAACCTGCTGAGCGACGACGAGCTGGCGCGCATGATCGGCGCCCTGGACGACCTGGAGCGTGCCTGCAAGGCGGGCGAGTTCCGGCCGACCGTCGCCGACGAGGACGTCCACACCGCGCTGGAGCGCGGCCTGCTGGAACGCCTCGGCACGCTCGGCGGCAAGCTCCGGGCCGGTCGCAGCCGCAACGACCAGGTCGCCACCGACCTGCGGCTCTACCTGCGCGACCATGTCAGGCACATCGTGTCCCGGCTGGTGGAGCTGGAGACCGCGCTGATGAGCCAGGCCGAGGAGCACGCCGAGACGGCCGCCCCCGGCATGACCCACCTGCAGCACGCCCAGCCGGTCTCCTTCGGCCACCAGCTCCTGGCGCACGTGCACGCCTTCGCCCGCGACATCGACCGCCTGCGCGACTGGGACAGGCGCGCGGCCGTCTCCCCGCTGGGTGCCGGGGCGCTGGCCGGATCCTCCCTGCCGCTCGACCCGCAGGCCGTGGCCGGGGAGCTCGGCTTCGACTCCGCCGCGCCCAACTCGATGGACGCCGTCGCCGACCGCGACTTCGCCGCCGAGTTCCTGTTCGATGCGGCGATGATCGGCGTGCACCTGTCGAGGCTGGGCGAGGAGATCGTCCTGTGGGCCTCGCAGGAGTTCCGCTGGATCGAGATGGACGACGCCTACTCCACCGGCTCGTCGATCATGCCGCAGAAGAAGAACCCCGACGTGGCCGAGCTCGCCCGGGGCAAGAGCGGCCGTCTCATCGGCAACCTCATGGCGCTGCTGACGACGCTCAAGGGCCTGCCGCTGACCTACAACCGCGACCTGCAGGAGGACAAGGAGCCGGTGTTCGACTCCGTCGACAGCCTGCTGCTCGTCCTTCCCGCCATGGCCGGGCTGGTCGCGACCATGCGCGTCAACACCGCGAAACTGGAGGCCTCGGCCCCGGACGGGTTCGCCCTCGCCACCGACCTGGCCGAGCTGCTGGTCCGCCGGGGTGTCGCCTTCCGCGAGGCCCACGAGGCGGTCGGGCACCTGGTCGTCTGGTGCCAGGTCAACGACAAGGACTTCGGTGAGCTCACCGACGAGGAGCTGGCCAAGGTCTCGCCGCACTTCACGCCCGACTCCCGCGAGGTCCTCTCGGTGCCCGGCGCGCTGGCCGCCCGCAAGGCGCACGGCGGCACGGCACCCGACCGGGTCCGTGGCCAGCTCATCGCGCTGCGTGAGATCGTCGACGCCCAGGCCGCCTGGGCGAGCGGAAGCTGATGTCCGGCGACGGCCGTCCCGAGGTCGCCGAGATACCGGGTGACGCTCGCCGGGTCGTCCGGAACTCAGGCGATTGCCGCCTGGTCACCGGAGGTCCGGGCGACGGCCGCTTGATCGCCCGGGATCCGGGGGACGGTCGCCCGGCCTCCGGAGGGCCGGGCGGTTCCCTCCTGGTCACCGGGGGTGCGGGGGGCGGTCGTCCGGTCCTCGGGGGCCTGGGCGATGGCCGCTGACGAGAACGGCGGGCGACCGCCCGCCGCGTCCGTGCCGCTGGCACGCGACTTCTTCGACCGGCCCGCACACGAGGTAGCCCCCGATCTGCTGGGACGGGTGCTCGTGCACGGGCCGGTCGCGTTGCGGATCACCGAGGTCGAGGCGTACGGGGTGCCGGGCGAGGATCCCGCGTCGCACACCTACCGGGGCCGGACGCCGCGCAACGCGGTGATGTTCGGCCCGCCGGGCCATCTGTACGTCTACTTCACGTACGGCATGCATTTCTGCGCCAACCTGACCTGCCTTCCCGAAGGGATCGGCTCCGGGGTGCTGCTGCGGGCCGGAGAGGTGATCTCCGGTGTCGAGACCGCCCTGGCCCGCCGGAGCGTTGGAAGCGCCCGTCCCGTCAGGGAGAACGACTTGGCCAGAGGGCCGGCGCGACTGGCGGTGGCGCTCGGCCTCACCCGCGAGCACAACGGGCTCGACGCCTGCGGCCCCGGATCGCTCTCCGTGGTCGAGGGCGAGCCGGCCAAGCAGGCGTCCATCCTGTCGGGACCGCGCACCGGGGTCTCGTCGGGGAAGGAGACGCCGTGGCGCTTCTGGATCGACGGTGAGCCCACGGTCTCCCCGCACCGCCCGCACGTCCCGCGCCGCCGGTAGGTCGCGTGGGCTCTCTCCTGGCTTCTTCCTCGCCCGTCCTTGTGCGCGGGAAGGGTTTCGAGTGGCGCGACGGTGCCGTGATCGGGCAGGGTGTACGAGAGCGCTAAATGTCCCTTCGAGCATTGGAAAGCAAGGATCGTGACCGACATTCTGGATGACCTCGCCTGGCGCGGCCTGATCGCGCAGTCCACCGACATCGACGCCCTGCGCGCGGCGATGGCCGAGGGTCCGATCACGGTCTATTGCGGCTTCGACCCGACCGCCCCCTCCCTGCACGTCGGCAACCTGGTCCCGTTGCTGACCCTCACCCGCCTCCAGCGGGCGGGTCACCGGGCCATCGGCCTGGTGGGCGGCGCGACGGGCCTGATCGGCGATCCCAGCGGCCGGAGTACCGAGCGCTCGCTCAACTCCTCCGACGTCGTGGCCGAATGGGTGGCGCGGATCCGCGTCCAGGTGGAGAAGTTCCTCGACTTCTCGGACGAGAAGACCGGGATCCTCGTCAGCAACCTCGACTGGACGGAGGGCATGTCCGCGATCGACTTCCTGCGCGACGTCGGCAAGCACTTCCCGGTCAACCGCATGCTCGCCCGCGAGTCGGTCTCGGCCAGGCTGGGCGGCGAGGGGCTCAGCTACACCGAGTTCAGCTACCAGATCCTGCAGGCCAACGACTACCTGGAGCTGAACAGGCGCCACGGCTGCACGCTCCAGATCGGCGGCAGCGACCAGTGGGGCAACATCACCGCGGGAACCGATCTCATCCGCCGGGTGACGGGCGGCCACGTGCACGCCCTCACCGTGCCGCTGATCACCAAGGCCGACGGGACCAAGTTCGGCAAGACGGCCGGCGGTGCGGTCTGGCTCAACCCGGACATGACCTCCCCGTACGCGTTCTACCAGTTCTGGCTGAACGCGGACGACCGTGACGTGGTGAAGTTCCTCAAGATCTACAGCTTCCGGTCTCGTGAGGAGATCGAGGGGCTGGAGAAGGCGGCCGCCGAGCGGCCCGCGGGGCGCGAGGCGCAGCGGGCGCTCGCCGAGGAGTTCACCACGCTGCTGCACGGCGCCGACGAGTGCGCCGCGGTGATCGCCGCCTCGGCGGCCCTGTTCGGCCAGGGGTCCCTGGAGGAGCTGCCCGCGCGCACGCTGGGGGAGGCCCTCGCCGAGGTGCCGCGTGCGGAGGTGCCCGCTCTGGGGGCGTCCTTCGTCGACCTGCTCGCCGAGAGCGGCTTGGTGAAGTCGAAGTCGGAGGCACGCCGCGCGGTCAAGGAGGGCGGCGCCTACCTCAACAACGCCAAGGTCACTGACGAGGCGTACGTGCCGTCTGCCGATGATCTGCTCCACGGACGCTTCCTGGTGCTGCGCCGTGGCAAGCGTTCCGTCGGCGGTGTCGAGATCGACACCCCCTGATCCTTCCTCCGTTTGCCGCGCTGTTCCTGGCGCTTCCTGGTTCCTGGTGGTTCCCGGTGTTGTTCCGGTCTTCCGCGAGGTGCTGTCCTTCCGGGTTTTTCGGTTCTTGCGGCAGGTCAGCGGGATGCTCCAGGTGGGGTGGACGCCCCGGCTCGGGCCGGGGCGTCAACCGTCTCACCACGTAACATTCCGGTAGCGAACGTTCCTGGTTTCCTTAAGGAACCGCCCTGACCTGCGGTTTTACCAAGCGTGGCTGATTTGACGATGCTCCGAGGGGCGCATAATCTTTCCAATGCCCCGGAGCGAGCCGGACGCCGATCGGCGGACGGGCCCAGGGCCACTCCACCTGAAACGAACCTGAGCGTTCGGACTCCGCGTAGATCACCGGAAAATCGGTTGATTCGCTGTGGCCTGGATGACACGGTAGGTTCAGGGGGCCGCCTCGGAAGCGAGGCGGTGGGAATCCTAGCAAGTTTGCAGGTTTTGTGACAAACGGCTGATAGCTAGCAATTTGACACAATCTTGACAGGCCTGTACGGTTTAAATACGAAATGGAACGCCCCGGAGTTGTGGCCGGACCGGTTGGTCGGGTCAGGGCGATGGTGTACGCGTCCGTTTCTTGAGAACTCAACAGTGTGTTAAAAGCCAGTGCATGAAGCACAATCCCGTCCAACCCA
>NZ_JBFAAE010000049.1:0-67192 GCF_040639575.1 Streptosporangium sp. NPDC023825
GCCGGTGATCGACGCGGTCACCGGGCGCATCACCGGCACCGTCCACCAGGGCGATCTGCTCAAGGTCTTCGTCCGCCCGGCCGAGGACATCGAACACGAGGTCACCAGGATCTGCCGGCGGCTCGCCGTCAACCCCGAGGCGATGGACATCGACGTCGAGGCCGGAGTGGTCACGCTGAGCGGCCACGTCGCGTTCCGATCGCAGATCACCCCTCTGATCACCGCAGTCCGCGAGATCGACGGCGTCCTCGACACCCGAAACGCCCTCACCTATCGATCCGACGACCTGGCCGTCGTCCCGCCGTTCCTGTGACAGGGGTGAAAACCATGAACGCCCGTACGGCCCAAGAGACCAACCCGGTGATCCGTGCGGCGGTCCGGGCCACCACGTGGGCGCCGTCGGTGCACAACACCCAGCCGTGGTCGTCCGGCGTCGACGGCGACGAGATCGCACTGCGCGCCGACAGCGACAGGAAACTGCGCGTCGGCGACCCCGGCTACCCGCGCCAACCCCGGCGCACCCACCCCCGCTTCGCCCAGCGCGACTACGCCCACGGCAGGGGAGTGCGCCGCCCGGCCACCGAGGTACTGGAAGAACACTGACCGAACAGGCCGCCAGACCCAAAGGCCCGCAAGGCCACCGGGAATGCCCACGCTGAGAGGCGGAACGCCACGGCAGGGGAGATCACCTCTTCCGTCCGCGGTGGTCCGCGCTGGACCGGGCGGGAATGCGGGGCGGTTGCAGGGCGTCAGCGGCGGACGGAGCCACCGGGTCGCCGGCGCCGCGTGTACGGTCGCCGTGGGCAGGACCATCGGTACCGCGCGTGCTGCGCAGGCTCCACACGATCGACACCGTGATCGTTGCCACGATCACGCCCAACGTCACCGGGATGGGCAGTTTCCCGATCGGGGTCTCGGACAGGATGAGCTTGACGCCGGCGAAGGCCAGCAGCACGGCGAGGCCGTAGTGCAGGTGCACGAAGCGGCGCAGCAGCCCGGCCAGGCAGAAGTACAGGCTGCGCAGGCCCAGGATGGCGAAGGCGTTGGCGGCCCAGACGATGAACGTGCTGGTGGTGATGGCCAGGATCGCGGCGACGGAGTCGACGGCGAAGATCAGGTCGGTGGTCTCGACGGCGATCAGGACGACGAACAGCAGGGTGGCGACGCGTTTGCCGTTGACGCGGGTGAAGAACCTGTCGCCGTGGTAGGTCGCGTCGGTGGGGATGACCCTGCGGACCAGGCGCACCACGGGGTTGCGGTCCGGTGGGCTCTGCTCGTCGTGGCGGAAGGCCATCTTGTAGCCGGTGTAGATCAGGAACGCGCCGAAGACGTACGCGGTCCAGAAGAACGTCTCGAGCAGTTCCGCGCCGACGAAGATGAACACCAGCCGGAACATCAGCGCCCCGATCACGCCCCAGAACAGCACCTTGTGCTGCACCGCCGCCGGTACGGCGAAATAGGAGAAGATCAGCGCGAAGACGAAGACGTTGTCGATCGACAGCGCCTTCTCGATCAGGTACCCGGCGTAGTAGGTGCCGGCCACGTCGCCGCCCTGCCAGGCCCACAGGATCACGCCGAACAGCAGTCCCGCGGCTATCCAGACACCGGACCAGACGGCGGCCTCACGGAAACCGATGACGTGATTGTCGCGGTGCAGGAACAGGTCGATCGCGAGCATCGCGGCGATCGCCAGCATCAGCACCGCCCACACCCACCAGGACACAGACAACGGAAGACCTCTCGACCGGCCGGACCTCCGCGAAGGTCCGGTGCTGGCCGAAGGTCTCCCCGGGCCACCGCGCCGGTGGGTGCGCCGCCGGGACCCGGATCTGCCAGGTCCGTGCTGACGGCGACGCGTCGAACGTCGGGTACTCCCCCTCGAACTACGATCGATTATTCACGAAATATGGTTCGTATGTCAAGGGCCGGGCGCGGGAACCACGATTCCGCTTTCGTGTCTTCGTATGCGTACATTGAGGGGTGCCCTGCCCCCCGACCACACCGTACGGATGGTGATCACGTGTCTCCGACAGCTCGCGCCGGATCGGCTCGCGGAGCGAAGGAGTGGACGTTCCTGACCAATCACGCCCACGTGCTGCTGGCCATCGCCCGGGAACCGACCGCCCGGCTGCGTGACGTCGCCGATGCCATCGGCATCACCGAACGCGCCGCACAAGCCATCGTCGCCGACCTCGAAGCGGCCGGCTACCTGCACCGCGAACGCGTCGGGCGGCGCAACGAGTACACCGTCAACCCGGCCGGGCATTTCCGCCATCCCGCCGAAGCCGATCGGCGCATCGGCGACCTGCTCGCCCTGTTCACCGATTCCCGGATCACCGGATGATGACCCGACCGGCCGAGAGGGAACATTCGCGTCACACCGAATGATCCCAGTGCCCGCACAAGCCGCGCGTGACGCGGCCGATGTCCGCACTTTCGCCGGCCTGCCGGAAATTCACATCACGGCCCGGGTCCGCGGAACCTCGCCAACGCCTTCGCCCACCGCAGCGAGTCCCACAGCGAGTCCCACTGGATCGGCCCTGTGACGCAGACCCGCCGGCCAGGTCCAGGGCTCCAAGGCGCTGTGGTGGCCGCTGTCGTCCCTCCAGCCGATCAGCCCGATCGTCTATCTCACGCGGGGCCGCGCCCCTCCACCGGCCGGACACCGCGATCTTCGGCAGGTGATCCGTCACCGATGCGAAGCACGGCGGCGCCGTTGACACGATCGGCGGCCAGGTCCGCCAACGCCTGATCGGCCCGCTCGAAGTCGTAAGCGGTGGTGGTGACACGCAGCGGACGGCCGGCGGCGTGCTCCAGCAACGCCTGGCCGTCGGCGCGGGTGTTGGCGGTGACGCTGCGCAGCGTACGCTCCTGAAACAGGTGGCCGGAGTAGTTCAGCGGCGGGATGTCGCTGAGATGAATTCCGGCGACGGCCAAGGTACCGCCGCGGTCCAGGGCGGCCAGCGCCACCGGGACCAGATCGCCGACCGGAGCGAACAGGATCGCGGCGTCCAACGGTTCGGGAGGAGCGTCGTAGGCACCGCCCGCCGAGGCCGCGCCCAGCTCCAGAGCCAGCCCGCGGGCGGACGCGGAACGGGTCAGCACGTGCACCGTGGCGCCCCGAGCGAGCGCGACCTGAGCGGTGAGATGAGCCGAGGCACCGAACCCGTACACACCCAGCCGCCCGCCCGGCGGCAACTCGGCACGAAGCAACGCCCGGTAGCCGATGATGCCCGCGCACAACAACGGAGCCAGCCTCTCGGCGGGCTGACCCTCGGGCAGGGGATAGGCGAAGCCCTGCGGCACGGTCAGGTACTCGGCATAACCGCCGTCGGCGTCCCAGCCGGTATAGCGCGAGGACGGGCAGAGATTCTCACAACCCCGGACGCAGTAACGGCACTCACCACAGGCAGAACGAAGCCAGGCCACACCGACCCGGGCACCGACAGAGAACCGACCGGCTCCAAGGCCGCGCTCGGCGACACGCCCGACCACCTCGTGCCCGGGCACCGTACCGGGCCGCCGGGGGAGTAGGTCACCCTCGGCCAGATGCAGATCGGTACGGCAGACGGCGCACACCTCGACCCGGACGAGCACCTCACCGGCAGCGGGCTCGGGCACCGGCAGCCGCACCCGCTCCAACGGATGCGTGCCCATGGGGCCGGGGCGGCGGACCACCCAGGCGGTCATCGTCCGCGTCACCCTCCCATCGTCACACGCACCACCACCCCCGCCCCCCACCGACACCCCCACCAGCCTGAGCCGGCAGCCGGCGACCGTACCCGACAAGCGGCCCTACTCGCCGGCAGGAGCCGTCAGTGCGGCACGGAAAACAGCCTGGTACCGCGCGATGTGTGCGGCATCGATGCGATACAGAGTGTCGTCTCCTGCCGCGATGTGGGCGGCGAACGCCTGGTTACCGGCGCCGGCCTGGTCGTGCATGTGACCAATCAGATGCTCCAACCGGGCCCGCACGGTATCGGTCAGCGCGTTCCTGTCGCTGCCACCAAGAAGATAGGCGTCGGCGAACAAGCGCAGCCGGCGCGCCTGCTCACGAACGGGAGGAAGACCCTCTTCCCGGCGAGGATCGGCCAAAGGCACGAATCGGTAGGCCACATAGGCGACATCCCAGATACGCGGACCGGGATGCACGGTATCGAAGTCGATGAACGCCACCGGCCGCCCATCACGAAAAACGCAGTTGTAGGGGGCGATATCACCGTGACAAATCACCTCGGCCGGACTTCGCGGCGAAAAATACCAGCTGGCACCGGAGGGTACGGCGAAACCGACGGTGGCGTCATGATAATCCCGCAGCAGCACGCCGACGCCGAACAGGGCCTCATCCGACCGCGCGTACTCAGGCAGCGGATAGCCGGGCACCTGGCCCGGCAAAAAGTCGAGGATCTCCCGGCCTTGACCATCACGACCGTGGCCTGCAGGAGCACCGGTGAAACCAACCGCCCCGAGATGATTCAGCAACGCGTGCACGGTCGACGTCCAACGGCCCGCGGGCCGCCGCACCATGGCACCGACCCTGACGACATGGTTGACGCCTCCACCGGTCAGCTCCTCTTCCTCATAAGGTCACCCACCTCCGGCGACCTCGGCCACAACCGCGCGAAGACGTTCGGCAAGAGCGAAGGCCTGCTGTGCCGACCAGGGGATCACACCGTTCTCGGTCATCAGAACGTGGTACTGCTGCTTCGCGTAAGGAGTTCCGGGCGGCAGCGGGGCGATGTGCCAGTGAAGGTGAGTGTTGCCCTGCTGACTACCCAGCGAAAGCAGATAGGTGCGCTCAGAGGCAACGACCGCCTCAACAGCCAGAGCGATCCGGCGAACCGTCCGCATCAACCGTGAATACGCCTCCTCATCGAGGTCGCGGACCACGTGCTCGACGTGCGCCTTGGGAGCCACCAGCACCTTGCCGGGCATCGTGGGGTAGCGGTCCAGGAAGGCGATGTGGTGCTCGTCCTCGAAGACGATCTGTTCGAAGTCGTAACCGGGGGCCCCTGCCAGAATGGCGCAGACGAAGCAAGGGCCGCCCTTGACCCGCTGAACGTAACCGGCGAGATCGAACGCTTCCTTCCGCTCGGCTTCTGGAGTCAGGACGGGCAACTCCTCATCGGAGGAAAACAGACTCATGATCGCCACGATAGGCCAGGGCAGGATTGGATCACTGGGTATCCACGCGTGTTCGTCGGCGGTGAAGACAGCCAATGGCGACTTCGGCACCCGACCCAGCCAAACAGGGCCGGCCTGAGCCTCCGCCGAGGAGGCGATCACCCATGTGGGCCGGGAACGAGGCCCAAGGGCCATTTCGCTGAGACGAAGTTCCGTGAGACAGGACAGCGGCCCTGGGAACGCCCATAAATCGCGATATCCTATACCAGACAGAATTGACCTTCTGTCTGGTATAGCGCGAATGGGGTTAATCTGTCGCCTTATCGCCCCACCTTCAGGCGACCTGCTCGAACCGCAGATCCGGCCCGGCTCGGACGATCCGCTCGGTGAGGTTCTTTGCGGGCGTACGCCGGGGCCCGCGTCTCACCCGGCCCGCGTTGCGGTCATGATCGTCCGACCCGCTTTCGATCATGACCGTCGCCGCGATCATGATCTTCTTGAATGATCCGTTCGATGGTGGTCCCACCCAGGGACGCGCAGGCCTTCAGGGGGCACCTTCAGGGGCAACCGCCCGGCTGCGGGTGAAAGCCGGTCGGCGATGTCGGCGCACGGGCGGCCTCTCCCCCATCGCGAGAACGAATATGCACTTATTGTCGGTTTTTGTACCGGGAGTTCTTTCATGCGTGAGGACCGGCCGCCTTCCCCGCGCTCCCCCTGAAAAGACTCGACCGGGCAACGACCAAATCCGGTGAAATATACCCTGACCTGCATTGATGCTGCCCATTTCGCCCGGCCTGCGCCCTCATCCGCCGGCGGCGACGCCGTGGTCGTGCACGACGGGTGGTCGTGTACGACGGCCACGCCGCCATGGGGCCGTGCTAACCCACGCCGCCGCACCCGGTCCTTGTCGAGGAATCAGGTCCTGCCTGTCCGGCTTCTCCCCCGCGATCGGGTACGTCGCACCGCACTATGCTCCATGGGATGTCCGAGATCCGATGCCGCACCGGCTGGGGTGACGGTCGCGTCCTGCCTCGGGGAGCATGTGAGGCGACCTGGGGTGAGGCGTCCTGAGCGGGTTGCCGTCGAACCCCTTTCGCGATCTTCCCGAGTGCTTTCGGCCGGATCGCCTACCGGCCCTGACCGTTTTGGAGCAATCGTCATGAGCATGCCTGAGCACATCACCACCTGGCGCGACGCCCGCTTCGACATGCCCGTCAGCCGGCAGCTGGAGCGCTACAACGAGCTGGCCGCCAAGAACGCGTCGGCTCGCGCCCGGGCCGAGCTGGCGGCCCGGGGGATCTACGATCCCGCCCGGCACGGGGCCGAGGAGCGGCCCGCGCTGACCGTGGAGGAGCACATCGAGCTGCTGGCGCTGGCGGAGTGCGTCGCGCGTACGGTGCGTCATCCCTCCAACCTTCACCACGCGCTGCTGGCCGGGGTCACGTGGACGCAGATCGCCCAAGTCGTCGATTCCGACGAGCTCACCGTACGGCGGGCCTACCGGCAGTGGGCCGAGGACCAGCATGACCTCAACCAGCGCTACCCCGACCGCGGCATGACCGCCGAGGAGTATGCCGCCGCGACCGCCAGGGTGGCGGAGGGCGCCGGGGACACCCGCTGAGCGGGACGGCCGCCCGGGTGAAGGAGGCAGCGCCTCGGGGCCGGGATGGGCGGGACTTTCGCGCGGGCCCTGCGGGCACGGGTGTTCGTCTACCGTGGGGGGATGTGCATGATCGGTGATCCGCCGGGTGGGCCGCTCCCCCGCGGTCGTGGCCGGCGGTGCCGTCCGGGTCGTGGCCGGTGACGGCGGCGTGGCGGGCGGGCGCCGGCGCGGTGTTTCGGCGGGCGCGGATGTGGCACTGGTGCGGGGTGAGCGGCCGTTGACGGCGGCCCGGATGCGGGAGGGGTGTCGCCGGGATCATGCGGCCTGCTGATCTGAATCGTCTCAGTGTGGGCGAGTCGGCCGATCGTTACGTGGAGCTGGTGCGGGCCAAGACCCTGACCGGCGCGCTGTCGGTGTCGACGGCGGAGGTGTACGCGCGTGATGTGGCCACCTTCGTGGACCTGGTGGGCGAGGAGGTGGTGCTGGACGACCTGAGCGGCGAGGACGTGGACGCCGTCTTGCTGGCCTTCGCCCGCAAGCCCGACGGCCGGCGGCGCTCGCAGCCCGGCGGGCAGGCGGGTGCTTCGCAGTCGGCCTCCTCCCAGGCGCGGTTTCGGCGGTCGATCTCGGCGTTGTTCAAGCACGCGGTGCTGGCGGGGTGGGTGCAGGTCAATCCGATGGCGATGGCGACGGTGACGGCCCGGGAGCGCGGGGGGTTGCGGCCCGAGCGGCGGGCGTTGACCCGCGAGCAGGCGCGAGGGCTGATCGGTGCGGCGCGTGAGCTGGGTGGCGGGCCGGGCGGTGGTGCGGCGGTGGCGGAGGCCTCAGAGGCGCCCGTGGCGGGTGCGGGGCGGGTGCGGCGGCGTGACCAGGACACCGAGTTGCGTGACGGGCTGATCGTGTTGATGTTGTCGACGATGGGGCCGCGGGTGTCGGAGCTGGTGCGGGCCAATGTGGAGGACTTCTACACCAACGACGGGGTGCGGTACTGGCGGATCTTCGGTAAGGGCGGCAAGACGCGGGATGTGCCGCTGCCCGGTGATGTGGCGCTGGTGCTGGAGGCTTATCTGCTGCACGGGCGGATGGCCTCGGCCGACAAGGCGTTGTTGTTGTCGTGGCGGGGGCGGCGTCTGGCGCGGGGGGACGTGCAGGCGGTGATCGACCGGGTGCAGCGCAGGGTGGATCCCGATCGTCGTCGTTCGGTGACGCCGCACGGGTTGCGGCATACCACGGCCACTCACCTGCTGGCCGACGCGGTGGACATGGACGCGGTGCGGCGGGTTCTGGGGCACAGTGACCTGGCGACGCTGGGGCGTTACCGCGATGAGCTGCCCGGGGAGCTGGAGGTGGCGATGCGGTCGCATCCGTTGCTGCGCGGTCCGGCGTCGAGCTGATCGGTCGAGCCGGTCATCAGCCGGGTGGTGGGGTGCGGCGGGTTTTCTGGCGGGTTCTCTGTGGCGGGGTCGTCGCTTCGGGGTGGGTGCTCAGGCGGCGCGTTCTTCGGCGTAGACCTGGGCCAGGACGTCCAGGGAGATGTTGAGGGTGTGGGCCAGGGCGGCGACGGTGAAGAAGGCCGGGGTGGGGATGCGGCCTGTCTCGATCTTGCGGAGGGTCTCTGCGGACAGTCCGGCGGCGGCGGCCACTTCGGTCATGCTGCGCGTGCCGCGTGCCTGGCGCAGGATGGCGCCCAGGCGGTGGCCGCGTTCGCGGTCGAGTTCGGTCAGCGGGGGTCGCACCATGGGCCGGATCCTAGCAAGCGGTGATAACAATACCGGTCGAGGTGACCGGCGCCGCGGTTGAGGGAGGCGTGGCGCACCTGGACGGGCAGCCGGCCGAGCAGCCGGCCGGGGCCGGGTTCGGGGTCGGCGGTCTCGCCCGCCGCAGGGCGCGGCGCCGGGTGGGCCGGTTCAGGCCAGCAGTTCCCCCACCAGCTGGCGCAGTGAGCGGGCGAACCTGCCGGGGTCGCCTTCCCGGGTGAGGTGGCGCACCATGTCGGCGTCGAACATGCCCAGCAGGGTGTGGGCCACGAAGGTGGCGTCCAGGTCGGGGCGGGCCTGGGCGATCAGGGTTTCCAGGTGGGCGTGCCAGCGCACGTAGGTGGGGTCGGCGTGGCGGTCGGTGGCGCAGGAGCGCTCGTGGGCGGTCAGCAGGGCGAGGTTGCCGGCGGCCAGCCGGGAGAGGGCGTCGAGGAAGGCGACGATGCGCTCGGCGGGCGGCGCGCCGGGTCCCAGGGGTGGCGGCCCCGACTCCAGCGCCTCGCGCAGTTGCACGGCCCGCTCCTGCAGCAGGGCCTGCATCAGGCCGGCGCGGCTGCCGAAGCGCCGGAAGACGGTGCCCTTGCCGACCTGGGCGTGCGCGGCGACCTGGTCCAGGGAGATGTGGGCGCCGTGGGTGGCCAGCAGTTCCTCCGCGGCGCGCAGGATGGCGTGGCGGTTGCGGGTGGCGTCGGCGCGTTCGCCCATCGCTCTCCCCCTTTCTTTCTCAGGTGGCAGCTTTTTTCTCGGGTGGCAGCTGACCGGTCGCCTTTGCGTAACCGGACTATTAGTCCGTATATTAGACCACCTGTAACCGGACCATTAGTCCGCTTTGTTCAGTGTGCGGGGGTTCTCGCATGCCGCCCCTCCCAGTCAGGAGATCCGCCATGCGCGCTCTCGTCGTCGATCCCTCACTCCCCTGCGGTCTGCGCCTGGGTGAGGCCGCCGACCCCGAACCCGGCCCCGGCCAGCTGCTCGTCCAGGTGCGCCACGCCTCCCTCAACCCCGGCGAGCTGGGCATGCTCGCCCAGCTGCCCGCCGGTCACGTGGGCGGCTACGACGCCGCCGGAGGCGTCGTGCGCCCGGCGGCCGACGGCACCGGCCCGGCGGCGGGCACCCGGGTGCTGGCCTTCGGCCCCGGCGCGTGGGCCGAGCTGCTGGCGGTCTCCAGTGCCGACGTCGCCCCCCTGCCGCGGGGAGCCGCCCTGGCCGAGGCCGCGGCACTGCCCATGGCGGGCATGACGGTCCTGCGTACCCTGCGCGCCGCCGGCTCCGTGCTGGGCAGGCGGGTGCTGATCACCGGGGCGAGCGGCGCCGTGGGCCGCTACGGCGTGCAGCTGGCCGCCCGGGCCGGCGCCCACGTTCTGGCCTCGGTCCGTGACGGCGCCTGCGCGCCCGCCCTGACCGCGCTCGGCGCCCACGAGGTCGTCGTCGGCCTCACCGGCCTGCGGCAGGTGGCCGAGCCGGTCGACGTGGTGCTGGAGACCGTCGGCGGGCCCTACCTGGTGGCCTCCTGGGGGCTGCTGGCCCCCGGCGCCACCCTGCAGAGCATCGGCTGGGCCGGCGGCGAGCCCGCCGTCTTCCCTCCCGGTTCGACCTTCTTTCCCGGCGCGGCCCGCACCTTGAGCTCCTTCGGCGACGCCGCCGCCGTCGGCGCCGACCTGGGCCTGCTGGCCGGGTTGCTCGCCTCGGGGGCGCTGTCGGCGCAGGTCGGCTGGCGCGGCTCCTGGGAGCGGGCCGAGGAGGCGGTACGGGCGGTCCGCGAGCGGAAGGTCACCGGCAAGGCCGTCATCGACGTCACCCCGACCCCGGCCGTGGGCGGAGGGCTGGGGAGTTGACCCTGACGTAACGTGAGGGTGCAGGCTGGCACGGTGAACCAGGAGAGGCGATGAGGCACGCGGCGGGCGAGACGGCGGGTGAGACGGCGCGCCAGAGGCCTGAACACCTGCCCGGCGGGGCGGCGGATTACGCCGTCGGGCAGGTGGCGCGCATCGCCTCGGTCAGCGTGCGCACGCTGCACCACTACGACGAGATCGGGCTGGTCTCACCGGGGCGGCGTACCGCGGCGGGATACCGCCGCTACACCGAGGCCGACCTGCAGCGCCTGCAGCACGTCCTGTTCTACCGGGAGCTCGGCTTCGCGCTGGAGGAGATCACCGCCATCCTCGACGACCCCGCCACCGACACCCTGGCGCACCTGCGGCGCCAGCACGAACTCCTCACCCGGCGCATCGACCGGTTGCGGGCGATGGCGGACGCGGTCGAGCACGCGATGGAGGCGAACATTTTGAGCATTCCCCTGACCCCCCAGGAGCGTTTCGAGATCTTCGGTGACTTCGTTCCCGAGGACCACGACGAGGAGGCGCGCCGGCGCTGGGGCCACGGCGACGCCTGGCGCCAGTCCCGCGACAGGGCGGCCGCGATGACCGGCGCCGACTGGGCGCGATTCACCGAGGAGGCCGCCCAGACGGTGCGTGACTTCACCGAGGCCTATCTCGCGGGGCTGCCGGCCGGCGGCCCGCGGGCGATGGAGCTGGCCGAGCGCCACCGGGCGCACCTCACCCGCTGGTGTTACGACTGCTCCTACGACCTGCACCGCGGCCTGGGCGACATGTACGTCGCCGATCCGCGTTTCACCGCCGTCTACGAGGCTTCGGCCGCCGGCCTGGCCTCCTACATCCGCGACGCCATCCACGCCAACGCCGACCGCGCCGAGCGGCCGGCCTGACCGCCCGCCCCCTCCCCCGGCGCGGGGCACGGGGAGAGGGGCCGGGCGGCCGAGGGGTGTTCAGCGGGCGGCCACGGCGCCGCCGGCGACCTCCCGCCCCTCGCCGAGCTCACCATCGAGCTCACCGCTGAGTTCATCGTCGAGTTCGTCGCCGCCGGGCCGGGCCGCGTCCAGCTGCTCGTCCAGCTGCTCGTCCAGCTGCTCGTCCAGGTGGTCGGCCGGGGTGGTGGCCTGGCGGCCGAACTGGGTGCGATACAGCTGCGCGTAGCGGCCTCCGGCGGCCAGCAGCGTGGCGTGCGTGCCCCGCTCGGCGATCCGCCCGCCCTCCACCACCAAGATCAGGTCTGCGGCGCGGACCGTCGAGAGCCGGTGGGCGATGACCAGCGCCGTGCGCCCGGCCAATGCCTCGGCCAGGGCTTCTTGGACCGCGGCCTCGGAGGTGGAGTCCAGGTGCGCGGTGGCCTCGTCCAGCACCACCACCCGGGGGCGGGCCAGCAGCAGGCGGGCGATGGTCAGCCGCTGGCGTTCCCCGCCCGAGAGCCGGTAGCCGCGCTCGCCGACCACGGTGTCCAGCCCGTCGGGCAGTGCCTCGACCAGATCGGCCAGCCGCGCGCGCCGCAGCACCTGCCACAGCTCCTCGGTTTCGGCCTCGGGACGGGCCAGCAGCAGGTTGGCGCGGATCGAGTCGTGAAACAGGTGCCCGTCCTGGGTCACCACGCCCAGCGTCTGGCGGATCGAGGCCGCCGACAGCTCGCGCACGTCCACCCCCGACAATCGCACCGCGCCGTCGTCGACGTCGTACAGGCGGGCCAGCAGTTGCGCGATCGTGGACTTGCCCGCCCCCGAGGAGCCCACCAGGGCGATCATCTGCCCGGCCTCGGCGCGGAAGGACACCTCGTGCAGCACCGTCGCGCCGCCGCGCGCGTCCAGCGTGGCGACCTCCTCCAGGGAGGCCAGCGACACCTTCTCGGCCGAGGGGTAGGCGAAGCCGACGTGGTCGAACTCCACCGTCACCGGCCCCTCGGGCACCGCGCGGGCGTCGGCCCTGTCGGTGATCAGCGGTCGCAGGTCGAGGATCTCGAAGACCCGCTCGAAGCTGACCAGGGCGCTCATCACCTCCACCCGCGCTCCGGCCAGCGCGGTCAGCGGCGCGTACAGGCGGGTCAGCAGCAACGCCAGTGCCACCAGCGCGCCCGGCTCCAGGCGGCCGCTCAGCGCGTAGAAGCCGCCGACCCCGTACACCAGGGCCAGGGCCAGCGCCGAGACCAGGGTGAGGGCGGTGACGAACACCGACTGCACCATCGCGGTGCGGACCCCGATGTCACGCACCCGCCGGGCCCGCGCCAGGAACTCGGCCGACTCCTGGGCCGGGCGGCCGAACAGCTTGACGAGGGTGGCGCCGGGGGCGGAGAAGCGTTCGGTCATCTGGTTGCTCATCGCCGCGTTGTGGTCGGCGGCCTCGCGTTCCATCCGGGCCAGCCGGGTGCCCACGCGCCGGGCGGGCAGCACGAACAGCGGCAGCATGACCAGTGCCAGCGCGGTCAGCTGCCAGGAGATGCCGATCATCACCACCAGGGTCAAGGTGAGCGTCACCAGGTTGCCCGCCACCCCCGAGAGGGTGTCGCTGAAGGCCCGCTGGGCGCCGATGACGTCGTTGTTCAGCCGGCTGACCAGGGCGCCGGTACGGGTGCGGGTGAAGAAGGCGATGGGCATGCGCTGCACGTGGTCGAAGACGGCGCCGCGCAACCGCAGGATCAGCCCTTCGCCGATGCTCGCCGACATCCACCGGGTCACCAGGCCCAGTCCCGCCTCGGCCAGCGCGATCACCGCGATCAGGACGGCCAGCCTGACCACGACGCCCGCCGCGGCGCCGCCGACGATGGCGTCGACCACCTGCCCGGCCAGCACCGGGGTGGCCACCGCCAGCACCGCCGACACCACGCTCAACAGCAAAAACCACACCAGCAGGGTGCGGTGCGGGCGGGCGAAGGCGGCGATGCGCCGCAAAGTGGCCGCCGAGAAGGGCCGCCGGTCGTCTTGGGCGTGCATCGTGCTGTACAGCGAGTGCCAGGCCGCCATTTCCATGCTCATCACACGTCACCATGTTTCCTGTGTTTCCTGCGCTCGTTGCAGGCGCTCGTCGTACGGGGGGGATCGCCGGCGGCCGGCTGCGGCCCGCCTCCTGCGCACCGCCGGGCCGCGCCCGGCGAGGGCGCGTGGGCGGTGCCACACCACGACCCTAGAACCTGAAGTTAACTTCAGGTCAACGGCGGCGGCTCCGCCGTTCCACCACCGCCGCCGCCGGGTCCCGCCCGCCCCGCCGGGACGGTGCCCTGCGCCGCGTGTCGCCGCGTGCCCGCGCCGGAGCCGGCCGCCCGTCCGTGTGGCCGGCTCCGGCGGCGCGGGCGGGGCCCGGCGGGGTGGGCGGCGCCCCGTCCCCCTAGGCTGGAGGCCGTTTCCCCACCCGGTCCGGACGCCCCGTTTTCCGGACGGTTTCCCCTTTTGGAGAGGTGTACCCGCCGTGCCGACCGCACTCCGCCTGTTCCGTTACGTGGCGATCGCCGAAGCGTGCTCGTGGGCGGGACTGCTCATCGGCATGTACTTCAAGTACGTCGCCGCCACCGGGGACCTCGGCGTGAAGATCTTCGGCCCGGTGCACGGCGCCCTGTTCGTGCTCTACCTGGCCGCGGTGCTGTACGCGGCCCGCCAGGCCCGCTGGAGCCTGGGCACGATCGTCGTCGGCCTGGTGTGCTCGGTGCCGCCGCTGGCGACCTTGTGGTTCGAGCGGCGCATGCTCGCCCGCCACCGGGAACCGGTCACCGCCTGACCCCGGCTCCAGCGCCCCACCGCTTCACCGTTTCGCGGCTTCACAGCTCCAGGACGGCGCGGGTGGCCGCCCGGCAGCGCCGCGGGTCGGTCAGCAGGTCGACGCAGTCGCCGAACTGGTCGATCGAGCCCACCGGCGGCAGCGCCCGCACCCGGGGGTCGGTGATGGCGTCGTGCAGGGCGCCGGCGAACCGGCCGGCGTCGATCACCTGGAAGGGCCGTCGGTGGTAGGGCCGCAGGCTTCCCTCCAGCGCCGGCGCCACCCCCATCCGGTTGTGCAGGGCCGCCACCCGCCGGTACACCACCCCCAGGTGCTCCTCGCGCCGGCGCCACCCGGTGGCCGCCACCGCCGCCGACAGCGCGTCCCCCAACTCCGCGGTGCCCGGCAGGCGGGCGAAGGCGCTGCCCAGCCATTTGGCGTACGGCGGGTAGCGGCGGCGCATCAGTACCACCAGCCGCATCAGGTCGCGGGCCAGCCCGGCGGTGACCAGTGCCGAGCCCAGGTCGTCGCCGACCTCTCCGCACCGCCCGGGAAAGGCCTCCTGCTGGGCCAGGCGCCGCCACTGCCCGGCCAGCACGTAGCGTTCCAGGTCGGGCGGATACCAGCGCAGCGAGGCGCGGGCGCGCTCCATGACCTGCAGGCCGTCGTGGAAGACCTCCCCGCTGGTGACCTCGGCCAGGCGCTGCCAGGGGGTCGACAGCCAGTCCAGCACGCTCACCCCGCCCAGCGGGTCGAAGCCGAGCCGTTCGGTGAACCAGGTGGCCGGGTCGCTCACCTGCACCCCGTGGTGCTCACCGGTCACGGTGGTGCGATATCCGCGAAAGTCCTCGGGCAGGTGTCCGGCGACGGCGCGCCGGACCGCCTCGGCCCGGTGCGCCGCGACGAACACCACCACCCTGGGTCCCCAGTCATGGTCGGTGGAACGTTCGGTGTCGAAGGCCAACACCTCCGACCCGGCGCCGATCAGCGCGGCACTGTGCGGCACGTCGGCCACGATCGGCCGCACGACCTGGGCGTAGAAAGCACGCGAAAGCTCCAGGCCAGGTATGAAACTGGACATCATTTCGTCCACTCTGCCTGCCGGGACCGCGCCCCGCACCAGGTTTTCCCCCCGCCCCCACTCCGGCGCCGGGGCGGGAGCGAGGGCGGGGGTCAGGTGCCGTCCAGCGCCGCGGCGGCCAGTGGCCGCCCGCGCAGTCCCAGCCGCTCGTACAGGGCGATGGCGGCGTGGTTGTCGGTGTCGACCATCAGCGCGACCCGCTCGTGCGCGGCCGCCAGCTCGCCCAGGGCGAACCGGCACACCCGCTCGCCGTACCCGCGGCCGCGCACGGCCGGCGCGGTGGCGACCCCGGCGAGGAATCCCACCGGCGGGCAGGACCAGGCGTCGGCGGCCACGGCCACCAGGTGCCCGTCGTCGTCGCGCACTCCGGCCCAGCGCCGCACCCCCGCCACGCCGGGTACCGCCCACGCCGAGGGGGCCGCCCGCGCCAGCAGGGCGCTCACCTGCCCCTCCTGGTCGCCGCGCAGCCACCCTGCCCGTCCCGGACCGGCCTCCTCGCCCGCCGGCCGGGTGAGCGCGGCGCCCGGGACGCCGGGCGGGGTGTCCATCCACTCGAACGTGCCCAGCACCCGCAGCCCCGCGTCCCGGGCGACCACCTCCTCCACCAGTGCCCGCTCCCCCACCATCCGGTAGGACGGGCCGGTCTGCGCCAGCGCCCACCGCACCAGGGTGCTCACCGCTTCCGCCGGGCCGCACACCGTCAGGCGGTCGCGGCGGTTGAGGTCGGGGCAGGCCACCGCCACCGCCTCCCCCAGCGCCCACGCCCGCACCTGCGGGCCCATCGTCTGGGCCCCCCACAGCACGAGCGCGTCGCCGAAGCAGGCGTCGGCGACCTCGGCGGCCTTTGTCAGCGTTGTCGGCGTTGTCGGCGTTGTCGGCGTGCCGTTCAGAGGATCGCTCCGGGCCGGTAGGCGGCCGCCTGGGGGTGGCGCTCCACGACCTGGGCCACGCGCGCCACGACCGCCTCCACCTGGGCCGAGGCCGCGCCGGTGAAGGAGATCGGCTCGCCCAGCAGGTCGCGCAGCTCCGCCTCGCCCAGCGGGAACCGCTCGTCGGCTCCCAGGCGGGCGATCAGCTCGTTGCCGCCCGCCCCCTGGCGCATCGCCAGGGCCGAGGCCACCGCGTGCTCCTTGATCAGCTCATGGGCGCTCTCGCGGCCCACCCCGGCCCGCACCGCGGCCATCAGCATCTTCGTCGTGGCCAGGAACGGCAGGTAGCGGTCCAGCTCGGCGGCGATCACCGCGGGGAAGGCGCCGAACTCCTCCAGCACCGTCAGCATGGTCTCCACCAGCCCGTCGAAGGCGAAGAACGCGTCCGGCAGCGCCACCCGGCGCACCACCGAGCACGACACGTCGCCCTCGTTCCACTGGTCGCCGGCCAGTTCCCCGGTCATCGAGGCGTACCCGCGCAGGATGACCGCCAGGCCGTTGACCCGCTCGCAGGAGCGGGTGTTCATCTTGTGCGGCATCGCCGAGGAGCCGACCTGCCCCTCGGCGAAGCCCTCGGTGACCAGCTCGTGCCCGGCCATCAGCCGGATCGTCTTGGCCAGCGAGGAGGGGGCCGCGGCCAGCTGCACCAGCGCGGTGACCACCTCGTAGTCCAGTGAACGCGGGTACACCTGCCCCACGCTGGTCAGCCGGTGGGCGAATCCCAGGTGGGCGGCGACCTCGTCCTCCAGCGCCGCCAGCTTGGCCGCGTCCCCGCCCAAAAGGTCCAGCATGTCCTGGGCGGTGCCGACCGGCCCCTTGATGCCGCGCAGCGGGTAGCGGGCGATCAGCTCCTCCAGCCGGGTGAACGCCACCAGCAGTTCGTCGGCCGCCGAGGCGAAGCGCTTGCCCAGCGTCGTGGACTGGGCGGCCACGTTGTGCGAGCGCCCGGCCATCACCAGCTGCGAGTGCTCGGCCGCCAGGCGTGCCAGCGCGGCCAGCAGCGCCACGCACCGGTCGCGGACCACCACCAGGCTGTCGCGGATCTGCAGCTGTTCGACGTTCTCGGTCAGGTCCCGCGAGGTCATGCCCTTGTGGACCTGCTCGTGGCCGGCCAGCGCGTTGAACTCCTCGATGCGGGCCTTGACGTCGTGGCGGGTGACGCGCTCGCGGGCGGCGATCGACTCCAGGTCGACGTGCTCGAGGACCTTCTCGTAGTCCGCCGGCGCCTCAGGCGGCACTGCCACTCCCAGCCGCGCCTGGGCGGCCAGCACGGCCAGCCACAGGCGCCGCTCGGCCACCACCTTGTGCTCGGAGGACCACAGGCGGGCCAGCTGCGCGGAGGCGTAGCGGGCGGCAAGGACATTGGGGATACGCGGCTTGGCAGTCACGTTGGGTCAGTATATTCCGCCGCCCCCGCCGGCCCCGACCCGCCCCGGCCCCCTCCTGACCCGCCCTGGACAGGGGTAGCGGCCCTCCGTGAGGCAAAAGAGCCGCTCGCCACGCGGGCGAACGGCTCTCCTGCCTCACCGCAGGGACCTACCGGGTCGTCGGCGCCAGCTCGTCCTTGTCGTAGACCTTCAGCTGCGGCCGCTCGCCGCCGTCCTTGGGCGTGCGCCGCAGCCGCTCCTTGAGCCGCTCCACCATCACGTACAGGGTCGGCACCAGCACCAGCGTCAGCAGCGTCGACGACAGCAGCCCGCCGATCACCACGATCGCCAGCGGCTGGGAGATGAACCCGCCGGAACCGGTCAGCCCCAGGGCCATCGGGATCAACGCGAAGATCGTCGCCACCGCGGTCATCAGGATCGGCCGCAGCCTGCGCCGGCCTCCCTCGATCACCGCCTCCACGATGCCCATGCCCTGCTCGCGGTACTGGTTGATCAGGTCGATCAGCACGATCGCGTTGGTCACCACGATGCCGATCAGCATCAGCATGCCGATCAGGGCCGGAACCCCCATCGGCGTGCCCGTCGCCAGCAGCAGCCCGATCGCGCCGGTCGCCGCGAACGGCACCGACACCAGCAGGATCAGCGGCTGCACGAAGCTGCGGAACGCCGCCACCATGATCATGAAGACGATCGCGATCGCCGCCAGCATCGCCAGTCCCAGCTGCCCGAACGCCTCGGCCTGGTCCGCGCTCACCCCGCCCATGGTGAAGCTCGCCCCCGCGGGCAACGACAAAGCCTCCAGCTTCGACGTCAGCTGCGTCGTCACCGCGCCCAGGTCGCTGCCGGTCGCCGTGCCCGACACCGTGGCGCTGCGCTCACCGTCGATCCGCGTCACCTGCGTGGGGCCGGCCACCGTGGACACCTTGGCCACCTGCGACAGCTTCACCACGCCCGTGGCCGTCGGCAGCTTCAGCGCGCCCACGGCCTTGACGTCCTCGGGCGCGTCCGCCGTCCGCAGCACCACCGCGCCCGAGCGGCCGTCCAGCGTCAGCTCACCCAGCGGCGCCCCGCGGAACTGCTGGGCCACCAGCTGCCCGATCTGCGTCTCCGTCAGCCCCCTGGCCGCGGCCTTCTTTCGGTCGACCCGCACCTCGACCCGCTCGGCGCCGGCCGCCAGGTTGGAGGTCACATCCCGCAGCCCGCCCAGGTCGGCCATCGCGGTGCGGACCGCCTCGGTCGCCGTCCGCAGCGTCGCCACATCCGGCGCCTGCACGATCACCTGCAGCTGGTCGCTCGCCCCGCCGCCGGGACCGCCCTGGCCGCCGCCCACGGTGACCTCGCCGATCTCGCTTTCGGGCAGCTCCTTCAGCCGCCCGCGCAACTCCTCCTCCAGCGCCGCGCTGTCGGTCTCCTCGGCGACCGTCACCGAGTACGACGCCCGGTCACCGCCACCGCCGCCCGTCCCCAGGAACCCGCCGCCGCCGCCCACGTTCACCTGGTAGTCGCGCACGCCCTTCAGCGACGCCAGGACCTCCTCGACCTCCTTGGCCGCCGCGTCCGTCGTCGCCAGGTCGGTGCCGGCCGGCATCCGCTGGCTGATCGACACCGTGTCCTGGCCGGAGGAGTCGATGAAGTTGGTCTCCAGCCGCCCGGCCAGGCCCATCGTCGCGGCGAACACCACCACGCCGGCCAGGAGCGTCACCAGGCGCCGCCGCGTGGCGAACCGCAGCACCGGCAGGTAGGCCCGCTGCAGCGGGCTGCGCAGCTCCTTGGCCTCGGCCTCCTGGCGCACCGCCCGCGCCTGCTCCGGCGAGAGCACCGGCGCCTTGAGGAACCAGTACGCCAGCACCGGCACCACCGTCAGCGACACCAGCAGCGACGCCAGCAGCGCCACCGTCACCGTGATCGCGAACGGCGCGAACAGCTGCCCCACCATGCCGCCCACCACCGCGATCGGCAGGAACACCGCCACCGTCGTCAACGTCGAGGCCGTCACCGCGCCGCTGACCTCGCGCACCCCGGCCAGCACCGCCTTGCGCTTGGCCTCCCCGTATCCCAGGTGCCGCTTGATGTTCTCCAGGACCACGATCGAGTCGTCGACCACCCGGCCCACCGCGATCGTCAGCGCGCCCAGCGTCAGCAGGTTCAGCGAGTAGTCGCCCACCCACAACGCGATCAGCGCGATGACCACCGACAGCGGGATCGACGCCGCCGTCACCAGCGTCGAGCGCACCGACAGCAGGAAGACCAGGATGACCAGCACCGCGAACGCCAGGCCCAGCAGCCCCTCGGTCGTCAGGTCCTCGATCGACCGCTCCACGTACGGCGCCTGATCGAAGATCACCGTTATCTCCGAGGAGTCACCGATCGCCCGCACCAGCTCTGCGCGCTTCTCGCGCACCTCGTGCGAGATCGCCACCGCGTTGCCGTCGGGCGTCATCGTCACCGACAGCCCCAGGCTCGGCTGCCCGTTGGTCCGCGTCAGCGACGTCCCCTCGGCCAGCGTCCGCTCCACCGTCGCCACGTCCCCCAGCCGCACCGGCTTGGGGGCCGCCGGGGGGCGCTGGACCTGCGCCTGTGCCTGGGCCCGCTGCGCCTGCTGTGCCTGCTGGATCTGCTGGGCCGATCCGCCGCCCGGCGCCTGCCGGGCCTGCGCCGGTGCCTGCTGCGCCGCCGCCGGCGCGGCGGGCGTCAGGTACAGATCCTTCAGCTCCTCCAGCGTCGAGACCCGCGACCCCACCTGAACCGTCAGCGACAGCTTGTCCTGGGTCACGCTGCCCGCCGGAACCGGCTGCCCGTTGGCCCGCAGCACCTCGGCCACCGACGCCGGCGACAACCCCAGCAACGCCAGCTTGCGGGCGTCCGGAGTGATCGTCACCACCTCGTCGCGGGCCCCCGTCACCGTCGCCGAGCGCACCCCCTCGATGGCCTGCAGCTCCGGCACCACCAGCCGCTCCAGCCGCTCGGCCATGACCCGCTGGTCACCGCCGTCGCCCACCGCCAGCTGCATCACCGGGATGTCGTCGGTCCCGCCTGAGAGAACCTGCGGATCGACCCCCTCGGGCAGCTGCGCCTCGATCCGCGAGATCGCCTGCTGCATGTCCGCGACCGCCGCGTCGATGTCGGTGCCGTACTCGAACGCCACCTGGACCTGCGCCATCCCCTCCCGGGACGTCGAGGTCACCTCCGAGACCCCCTCCAGCCCCTGGAAGCTGTTCTCGATCGGCTCGGTCACCTGCTCCTCGACGATCTCAGGAGAGGCCCCCGGGTAGGAGGCCGCCACGAACGCCCCCGGGAACGACAGCGAGGGCAGCAGCTGCTGTTTCAGCGAGGGGATCGCGAACAGGCCGAACACGCTCAACACCAGCGCGATCATTATGACGAGGCTGCGGTTGGCGAGGCTCAACCTGGCCAGGGAGGTCATGGGGGCGGGACTCCTCAAGGAGGGACATCACAACAAGATTCGCCCTAGACTAACACTTCGCCTCATACGAATATTTAACGATGCTTACCAATCCTGATAACCTTCTCAGGAAGCGAGAGGTGAGCGTGAACGACGACCGCGAACAACTGATCGACCAGATCGGCGCCATGCAACGCGACCTGGGCCGCCTCCTGGCCCAGCACAGCGCCCCCTCCCCCCTCTTCGACTCCAACCTGACCATGCGCCAGCTCAAAGTCGTCATGATCCTCTCCGGCCAGGACTCCGCCTCGGGCCAGGACCTCGCCACCCACCTCGACGTCGGCCTCGGCACCGTCACCGGCATCGTCGACCGCCTCGTCGCCCACGGCCTCGTCGCCCGCCGCGAAGACCCCCACGACCGCCGCATCCGCCGCGCCCGGCTCACCCCCGCCGGACGCGCCCTCGTCGAACAGATCGCCGACGCCGGCCTCGCCGAGTTCCGCCGCCTCCTGCGACACCTCGACACCCCCACCCTGCACGACCTGTCCGCCGTCATGAACAAGATCCAGCAGGCCGCCCTCACCCTCCACGACCACCACCCCCGCAAAAAGGTCGGATGATAGGTTCTGTCGTTGTGACAGCGCCCACCCACACCCTCTTCTCCCTCACCGGCCGCACCGCCCTCGTCACCGGCGGCAGCTCCGGCATCGGATACGCCATCGCCCACGCCCTCGGCCACGCCGGCGCCGCCGTCGTCATCGCCGCCCGCCGCACCACCGAACTCACCCGCACCCTCACCGAACTCCACGAGCACGACATCACCGCCGCCGCCATCACCGCCGACCTCGCCGACCCCGACGACCTCACCCGCCTGTGCCACCAGGCCCCCACCCACTTCGGCGACATCGACATCCTCGTCAACAACGCCGCCAACAACATCCGCGCCCCCATGGCAGACCTCACCACCGACGACTACCAGCAGACAATGGCCGTCAACATCACCGCCCCCTACCTCCTCGGCCAGCACTTCGGCCCCCGCATGGCCCGGCGCGGCTGGGGCCGCATCATCAACATCGGCTCCCAGCAATCCCACAGGGCCTTCGGCGACAGCGGCGCCTACGGCATCTCCAAAGCCGCCATCACCGGCCTCACCCGATCCCAGGCCGAAGCCTGGTCCCCCCACGGCGTCTGCGCCAACACCATCATCCCCGGCTTCGTCCTCACCCCCCTCACCGAACCCGCCCAAGCCATCCCCGGCCGCGTCGAAGCACTCGCCGCCCGCACCATGACCGGCCGCAACGGCCTGCCCGCCGACTTCGCCGGCATCGCCGTCCTGCTCGCGAGCGACGCCAGCGCCTACATCACCGGACAAGCCATCTGCGTCGACGGCGGCTTCTCCGTCCACTGACACCCCCGGCACCCCCGGCACCCACCGCCACCACCACAACCCACCATGATTGAACACGCCCCCGATCCAACCCACCCGGGGACCCCATGACCACCACCCACCGGCCCCCCGCCCACGCCCGCAAAGCCGTCTGCTACTTCTTCATCCTCCTCGGCATCACCTCCGGAGCCTGGGCCGCCCGCATCCCCGCCGTCAAACACACCCTCAACCTCAGCGACGGCCAGCTCAGCTACGGCCTCCTCGCCGTCGCCCTCGGACTCGTCACCGGCATGCGCTTCGCCGGACACCTCACCGACCGCCTCGGCAGCGCCCGCCTCATCACCCCCGCCGCCATCGCCACCGCACTCACCGTCATCCCCCCCGGCTACGCCACCACCCTGCCCGCCCTCATCGCCACCCTCTTCCTCTTCGGCTTCACCAACGCCTTCCTCGACGTCTCCATGAACGCCCACGGCGTCGAAGTCGAACGCGCCTACCGCCGCCCCATCATGTCCTCCTTCCACGGCATGTTCAGCCTCGGCTGCTTCACCGGAGCAGGCATCGGCGGCCTCTTCGCCGCCCTCGACCTCAGCGCCGCCGCCACCCTCACCACCGTCGGCCTCCCCCTGGCCCTCATCTCCCTGTACGCCCGCCGCCACCTCCTCCCCACCACCCCACCCCCAACAACCCCCACCACACCCCGCCAACGCGCCCCCTGGACCGCCTGGATCATCCTCATGGGCATCGTCGCCTTCGCCGGCCTCGTCGGAGAAGGCGCCGCCAACGACTGGACCGCCGTCTACCTCTTCCAAAACCTCGGCGCCCCCCAAGCCGTCGCCGCCGCCGGATTCGCCGCCTTCTCCATCGCCATGACCATCGGCCGCTTCACCGGCGACCACCTCGCCCAACGCCTCGGCCCCGTACGCCTGGTCCGCTACTCCGGCCTCCTCGCCGCCCTCGGCCTCGCCACCGCCCTGCTCGTCGGACAGATCCCCATCGCCATCGCCGGATTCACCCTGTTCGGCCTCGGCCTGGCCGCCATCGTCCCCCAGGTCTTCTCCGCCGCCGGCAACCACGACCCCGCCCGCGCCGGACAAGCCATCGCCCAGGTCGCCACCGTCGGCTACGCCGGCCTCGTCGCCGGCCCCGCCATCATCGGCGGCGCCGCCGAACTCATCGGCCTGCCCGCCGCCCTGGGCATCCCCGCCCTGCTCGCCACCTTCATGGCCGCCTCCGCCGGAGCACTCCACCCCAGAAAACCGGCATGACACCACACCCACCCCGCACCCACCCCGCCGACACCCCGTCCACCGCCCCCCCCCCAAACAGGCCCCCGACCGACATACATCGCCGACACCACCGACGCGAAGGCCACCACCGCATCACCCAGCTTGTCCGGCCGGGCACGCATCTCCCAACGCTCCTCGGCCTGCAACGCCACCAACTCCGGCGAGACCCGCCGCAGATCACCCCCACCCGCTCCCGGACCGCACTGATCGCCGGAACCCCACGCTACAACCGGCGAACGCACCACAGGCCCGGACGAACAGTCCCCCGCCACGACACCACCAACCCGCACAGACCCCAGCTCAAACGACCGACGCCACACCCACCGGCCACACCCGGCTCACCACGCCGGCCCGGCACCGCGATACTCCTGCGGGCTGATGCCGTACACCCGCTTGAACGCCGAACTCAGAGCGAACCCACTGCCGTAACCGACCTGCCGGGCCACGACGTTCAACGTGACATCAGACTGGCGCAACAGATCGGCGGCCAACGCCAGACGCCACTCCGTCAGATAAGTCATCGGCGGCGTACCCACAGCGCTACGGAAACACTCCGCCAGCGTCGCCCGCGACACGCCCACCTCGGCCGCGACCCGCGCCAACGTCCAGCCACTCGCCGGGTCCTCGTGAAACAACCGCAGCGCCTCCCCCGCCACCGGATGGGCGTAAGCCCGATACCAGGCCGGAGCCTCACTCTCAGGCCGGTCCAACCACACCCGCAACACCGAGATGAGCAACAGATCGAGCAGGCGATCGAGCATCACCCCCTGAGCCGGCCCCTGCTTGGACACCTCACCGGCCAGCACCGCGACGAGCGCCGCATCCCAGGCGTCCTCGGACACGACCAGCAACGGCGGCAGCACATCAAGCAGGCGCTGACCGACGGCACCGACCTCCTCGTACACCCCCAGCAACATCTGCACCGACCCATCGGGATCACTGCCCCACGTACGCACCCCCAACGCCATCCGCTCACGCAACTCGACACCCTCAGGCGTGACACACCGCTGACCGGGATACACGATGACCCGCGGCGGACTTGTCGTGCCGTCACTCATCACATAGGGATCCGGCCCGCGAACGACGGCGACGTCACCCGGACGCAACCACACCGGCTCACCGTGCTCAGGCGCGAAGCACGCCTCACCCCTGAGCATGACGGCCACACACAACGGCGACCCGTCCTGCACCCGGATCGACCACGGGGGATCCAGCACGATGCGAAGCAGGAAAGCACCACTGGCCCGCGGCCCCTCAAGCAACCCCGCGAGTGCATCCACCCCCCCACAGTAGACGACCGAACATGCATTCCGGCATCTCAGCCATGGACCATCCAGACAGCGCCCCTCCAGGCTGTAACCATGACAACAAACAAGCACACGACACTGGTCCTCGGCGGCACCGGCCGGATCGGCCGCCGGGTGACCCGGAAACTGATCGAACGAGGCGTCAACGTACGAATCGGCTCCCGCACCGGCGAGCCCCCGTTCGACTGGGAGAACCCCTCAACCTGGGCCGGCGCCGTCACCGGCGTCACCTCGGCCTACCTGATGTACCACCCCGAGATCGAATGGCCCGGCGCCGGCGACGCCATCGCCACCATGGCCCGGCTGGCGGCCGACGCCGGCGTCGAACGCCTGGTCCTGCTGTCCGCCCGCAACCAGGCCGAAGCCCTCCGCTGCGAAAACGCCGTGACAAACCTCCCCGTCCAGTGGACCATCCTCGCCCCCGCCTCGTTCAACCAGAACTTCGACGAGGGCGTCTTCCTCCAACCACTGCGCCACGGCGTACTGGCCCTGCCCGCCGGCGACAACGCCGACCCCTTCATCGACGCCGACGACATCGCCGACGTCGCCGTGGCGGCCCTCACCGAGGACGGCCACGCGGGCGAGCGCTACGAACTGACAGGACCCCGCCTGTGGACCTTCGCCGAAGGCGTCGGCGAGATCGCCCGGGCGACGGGCCGCGAGCTCCGCTACGAGCCGATCACCCGGGACCGGTTCGCCGACGCGATCACCGACGACGGCGCCCCGCGCGAGTTCGCCGAAACACTGGCCACCCTCATCTCCGAGTTCTTCGACGGCCGCAACAGCTCGCTGGCCGACGGCGTCGAACGCGCCCTGAACCGCAAACCCCGCGACTTCGCCGACTGGGTGGCCGAGATCGCCCCCACCGGCGTGTGGAAAGCCACCTAGCCGAGCGGCTCCAAGGGGTGCCCGGCCGAGCGTGAGGCGAGGGAGCCCGCACCTCACGCAACGCCGGGACCAGAACGAACCAGGCAGTGTGATACGCGGTGTGATACTTCGACACGACCTTGCCGCCCTGGGTCCGGCACACACTTCCGACCGGGACCGCGCATCGGGGACAGGCATGCCGCTCGACCGTGCCCGCCGACTCCGATGTCAGCTCCATGCCTCGGAGTCTCACAGAAGCCTGGCCTTTTGAGAGATGTCCTGCGAAGAGCCACCTGGGCGGGAACGCCGGCGTCCGGCACGCTGGCGCCTCTCGCAGAAATGACCATTTCTGCGAACCACACGAGCTACATCCGCGTATGCGCGTACGTGTGCAGCGCGTCGCGGACGAACCTCGCCCCCGCCTCGTCGTCGTACATGGCGGCGAAGCGAGGATCGTCGACGAACATGTCCCCGATGCCGCTCACCATCTCGATCGAACGCTCCCGGTCGCCCTCAGCGGTGGGCGTGCCCGGGATCTGACTCAGCCACCGGACATGTCGGGCAGCCAGCGACTGAGCGTGTTCCGATGTCGGCGAATCCCCGGCCTTCACCGCAGCAACCCATGCGGCGACGAGGTCTTCGGTGTCCTGCTTCCAGGCCCGCTGCTGCTCAAGGCTCTTGCCATGCCACCAGTCGTTGCTCACTTGGAACGCGTGCTCGCCCCAACGTGAGATCACCTCGTCCTTGTAGAGGTCATTGAACCCCGCCAACATGACATCCATCCGCGGTTCAACCCCGGCCTGAAGAGCCTCGAGTGTGTGACGCACGGACCGGACCTGCCGTTCGATGCGGTCCCGTTCCTCTTCCAACGCGGCGATGTGGGCGCGGAGCCCGTCGAGCGCGTCCACCTCCTCGGCCAAGACCCCGGCGATGGCCGGCAAGCCCATACCGAGCCGGCGCATGAGCAGGATCCGCTGGAGCCGGGCGACCGCGGTGGGGTTGTAGTAGCGGTACCCGTTCACGCCGACCCGCGACGGAACCAGGAGCCCGACGCGGTCATAGTGACGCAGGGTCCGGCTGGTGATGCCGGCCCTCGCCGCGAGTTCCTGGATCGTCCACTCCATCCCTCCAGTGTCACCCGCGGCGCAGAGTGGTCGCGATGATCTCCGAGGCGTCGGCGTGCAGGGCTTGGGCCGCCGTCTGCCCGGTCACCGCCAGGTAGGTGTCGACCAGCCGGTTGCCCGCGGCGTACCCCGCGCCCATCGGCAATCCCACCGGGGCGACGCCCAGGTGCTCCGCGCCGGGGTCGCCGTGCACCCAGGCGGTGAAGTTCTGCATGCCTGTCACGTCGAGCCCGGTGAGCACCTTGGCGAAGACCTCGTCGTCGTGCAGGTGCGGCACACCGATGCGGGCGGGGCCGAGCTCATCGCCGTAGAGCTGGCGGGCGAAGGCGTCGGCCAGCCCCTCGCCGACAATGTGCTCGCCGACCGTGACGGTCATCGGGTCCCACACCACCCCTCCCGGGCTCCACCGCAGGTTGTGGTGCAGTTCGTGCACCGCGGTGGCCTCCAGCCGTTCCACGTTCTCGGGGAAGGGCCAGAACGTGATGGCGATGTTGCCCGAGATACCACCGAACCCGGTCAACCCTTTGCAGGGACCCATGAAGTGCTCGTCACCCGGATCGCCGAGAACGAACAGCACGGTGATGTCCGGGACCTCCAGCCCCGTTGCCGCCTCCAGCAGTACGGCGAGAGCGTTGTCGAGCGCGCGTTGCATCCGCTCCCAGGCCTCGGCCGCTGCCAGGGTTTCGAGCGCCTCCAGGCAACGCTCCTCGTCGCGGTCGACGGGGAACCCGGACGATTGGAGGTGTACGGCTACCAGGTCGAGCTCGCCTGGGTGGTAGCGATACATGCCCCTGTTGGCTTCCAGCATCGAACGCAGCAGGTCAACGCGGTCCGCGACCGGGGACAGCAGGATCTGCCGCATGGCGGCGTAGGTGTCAAGAACAGTGATCGACATGGCCCCGATGCTAGAAGTTGACGCAGCGTCAAGGTCAAACCGGCGGCGCTCTTCGTCGAGATACAGCCGGGTCGTCGAGATACAGCCGGGCATGCCCGTCACCCAGGCCCGTCGCGACCGGCGGTTCGCCGCTGCGATGGACTCCCGATGTGGTCAGCCGCAGTTCCAGCGTGCGCAGTTCCTCGGTCTTGCGGTCCGCGGTAAACAGCATCCACCGCCGCACCCAGCCGTCGCCAACCACTCCGGAGAACCTCCTCAGAGACCTGCCGGCGCGACCCGACAGAGACACAGCACCGCGACCGCGACGATCGGCTATCGCCATCCCGGCCCGTCACGCGGAGCTACCTTGCGGCTGGTGGCACGGACCCGAGTGGAGGGCCTATACCGGCGGCGCCTCTTGTTTTTCGGGGATAGGTCTTCAGTCCGTTGTAAATGATCTTGACCCCGGTCGAGCGCCTTTACAATGTAGATTTATTTATTGAGGCGCTTCGAAACGGGCCAGCCAGGTGGTGAGGAGCGACTCCAGCAGGACCGCCTCCTCGGGAGACAGCTCTTCCAGGAGGCGGTGCTCGTTGCGCATGTGCTCGGTGAAGGCCCGGTCGATCAGCTCCCTGCCCGCGGCGGTGAGCGCGACCACCCGCCCCCGGCCGTCGCTCTCGCTCGGCCGTCGGGTGACGAGCCCGTCGCGTTCGAGCCGGTCGATGCGCTTGGTCATCGCGCCGGTGGTGACCATGGTGAAGGCGGCGAGCTCCCCGGGGGCGCGCTCGAAGGGCGCTCCCCCGCGCCGCAGGGTGGCCAGGACGTCGAACTCCCCCTCCCCCAGCCCGTACCGCCGGTAGACGACGCAGAGCTGTTCGGTGAGGTGCCCGGCGAGCCGGTGCAGGCGCCCGATCACCCCCTGCGGACTTACGTCCACATCCGGGCGCTCACGGGCCCACTCCCGCTGGATGCGGGCGACATGATCCAGAGGTTCGCTCATGCCCTCCAATATAGCTTCCCGAGAAGCTATATTCCTTCCATGGAAGCTACCTTTCGTTGGACATTGGTCACGGCGACGGCACCGGTCGCGTGGGGGACGACCTACTTCGTCACCCAGCAGTTCCTGCCGCCCGGCTACCCGCTGTACGGGGCGGCCATCAGGGCGCTGCCCGCCGGGCTCCTGCTCCTCCTCCTGAGCGGGAGGCTTCCTCACGGGTCGTGGTGGTGGAAGTCCCTCGTCCTGGGAACGCTCAACATGAGCGCGTTCTTCGCGCTGATCTATCTCGCGGCCCAGCTGCTGCCGACGAGCGTCGCCTCGACGATCATGGCGATGTCGCCCGTGGTGATGATGCTCCTGGCCTGGTCGGTGCTCGCCGAACGGCCGCGGATCGCGCACCTGGCCGGAGCGGGCGTCGGCATCGCGGGGGTGTGCCTCATGTTGTTCACCGGCACGGCCGCCGTCGACGCCCTCGGCGTGCTCGCCTCCGTCGCGGCCATGGTGATGTCGTCGTTCGGCTACGTGCTGGCCAAACGATGGGCCACCGGCGCCGGCACGCTGTCGTCGACCTCCTGGCAGCTCATCGCCGGAGGGCTGGTCCTGCTGCCCTTCGCCGCCGCGCTGGAGGGGCCGCCGCCGGCGCTGGAGGGACCCGCTCTCCTGGGGTTCGGCTACGTCACCGTCGTCGCGACGGCTCTCGCCTTCGCCGCCTGGTTCTCGGGACTGCGCCACCTGCCGGCGGCGGCGGTGGGACTCGTCGGGTTGCTGAACCCGGTGACCGGGGTGCTGCTCGGCACGACGATCGCCGCAGAGGCCCTCACCGCGCGCCAGCTCTGCGGGCTGGCCCTGGTCGGCCTCGGAATCCTCCTCGGGCAGCCCGCCGCGACCCGCCTCGCCGCCCTCCTGCGGGACCGCAAGCGGCCTTCGCGACCGCAGGAGGGCGCGGCCGGGTCTCAGCCGACGTGGACCAGGGGGCGGCGGGCCGTCTCGTGCTCGGCCTGGCGCAACACCTCGCGGGTGAGCGGCGGGATGTCGCCGCCGCCGAAGACGAGGTAGCGCAGCAACGCGCCGACCGGGTTGCCCTCGGCGGCCCAGTGGAAGTAGACGTGCGGGGTCTTGCCGGTCTGGTCACGCAGGTACAGCAGCAGGGCGGCGATGGCGTTGGCGATGGTGGGGCTCTCCATCCGCAGGATGCGGAACCCGTGGCGTTCCTCGCCGACGACGTGCAGCTCACCGGCGAACTCCGAGGCGTCGGAGACGCTCACCTCCAAGAACAGCAGGCCCTCGCCGGTGCGCAACCGGTGCAGCTCCCAGGCCTCGCGGGCCTTGTCGACGTACTCCTTGCAGTCGCGCGCGTGCGGCTCGTTGGCGATCAGCCGGATCTCCCCGGACTCGCTGACGTAGCGGCGGGCCAGGTCGTCCATGGTGACCTTGGTGACGCGCAGCTCGGTGGAGCGGGTGGCCCGGGAGATCAGCGAGGTGATCACGATGGCCAGCACGAACAGCAGGGCGATCACCAGGCCGTCGGGGCGTTCGACGACGTTGGCGACGGTGGCGTAGGCGAAGATCAGCGTGATGATCCCGAACGAGACCGCCGCGCGGGTGCGGCCGTCGGTCCAGGCGGCCAGGGTGACCGCGACGGCGGCCGACAGGATCAGCGCGAGCACGCCGGTGGCGTAGGCGCCGCCCTGGGACTCCACGTCGGCGCCGAAGAACAGGGTGATGAGGAAGGAGATGGCGGTGAAGACCAGCACCATCGGCCGGGCGGCGCGCGACCAGTCGGGGGCCATGCCGTAGCGGGGAAGGTAGCGCGGCACGATGTTGAGCAGGCCGGCCAGCGCGGAGGCTCCGGCGAACCACAGGATCGCGATGGTGGACAGGTCGTAGGCGGTGCCGAACCCGTCGCCCAGATACTCGTGCGCCAGGTAGGCCAGGGCGCGCCCGTTGGCCGCGCCGCCCTCGGCGAACTCACCGGCCGGGATGAGCACGGTGGTGGCGAAGCTGGAGGCGATCAGGAAGACGCTCATGATGACCGCCGCGGTGGTCAGCAGTTTCCTCGCACCGCCGACCCTCTGGGCGAGGTCGCCCTTGACCAGCGGCATCACGGCCACGCCCGTCTCGAAACCCGACAGGCCCAGGGCGAGCTTGGGCATCACGTACAGCGAGACGGCGACCATCGCCAGCGGGCTGGAATGCTCGGCCACCAACGCCTCACCCCAGCCGGTGACCAGCGCGGGGTCGGCGAGCACCCGGTGCAGGGCCGTGCCCAGGACGACCACGTTCAGCACCAGGTAGAGGGCGACCAGGACGACGGCGATCGAGATGGCCTCGCTGAACCCGACCAGGAACACCCCGCCGAGCGCGGCGATCAGCGCCAGGGTGACCGGAACCTGCCCGCCGGACAGGAACTCCGGCACGAAGGGGTTGTGCAGGATGTGGGCGGTGGCGTCGGCCGCCGACAGGGTGATGGTCACGATGAAGGCGGTGGCCACGAACCCGAGCAGGAACAGCACCAGCAGCTTGCCGCGCCAGCCGGGCAGCAGTCGCTCCAGCATCGACAGCGAGCCCAGCCCGTGGGGACTCTGCCCGGCCACCGCCCGGTAGGTCGGCAGCGCGCCGAACAGGGTCAGCGCCACCAGCAGCAACGTCGCGAGCGGGCTGAGGGCGCCGGCGGCCAGCGCGGCGATGCCCGGCTGGTAGCCCAGGGTGGAGAAGTAGTCCACCCCGGTCAGGCACATCACCTGCCACCAGGAATGCCGGCGCTCGGGTGGTTCCTCGTGGTGCGGGCCGCTGGTCCTGGGGTCGGAGCGTTGCAGCCCCTGCAGTAACCACCCCCGCAGCCTCGAGTCCACCCGCGCCGATGCCGACGTACCTGCCACTGTTCCCTCTCCCTGCGCTCACGTCGTTGCCCTGCTCCTGGCGGGTGTGGGCGGCGCGCTGTCGCGCCGCCGGCCGCCGGGTGCCGATGTCCGTTCCCTGCCGCCGGTCACGTCCTGCGGCCGCGGGATCAGAGCGGGTGATCGAGGAATGTCCGCCGGGAGGGGTGTCCGGTACGACGGGGGTGGCGTGGCCGGTGGCCACCTGCCGGTGAGGGAACGGCGAGGCGTCCCGGGTGGCGGGACGCGGCCGGGCGGGGCCGCCGCGGGAGAGGAACCGGGAGGGATGGCCGGAGATGGAGACAAGACACCCCATATTCCCTACCGGTCCGGCCGCCGGGCGCCTAGAAAATCATGCGGATCCATACGCGTTCTTGACGCCGGTTCACCCGAATTCGACCGTTTTCACCCTATTTCGCTCGGGTGTCGGCCGTGTCGCGTTTTTCCGGGCCCGCGCCCCGCCCTAGACCGCGCGCCGGCTCACGCCGCCGCAGGGCGGCGAAGCGGGCACCGTGTCGTCCCGCGGCTCCGGGAGGCCGGAGAGCCGGCCCTCCAGGCCGTCGAGGAGGACCTGGAGGCCGAACTCGAAGGTCCGGTCGGGGGCGGCGGTGTAGTCCGTGGCCGTCGGCGTCTCAAGGCGGGTGCGCAGCCGGGGGAAGCCCATGGCGACCTCGGTCGCCTTGGCCATCGTGTCCTGGATCAGCGCCTCGGCGTCCGCGCCGTCCCGGCTCAGCCGCCTGGCCAGGGAAGCCGCGGCCGAGGCGCCGAGGACGTTGCCCAGGACGAACGTGAAGACGGTCGCCGCGGCGCGGTCCGCCCGCGTGCCGTCGAAGCCGGCCGCCTCGTAGACGGCCAGGTTGTGGTCGTCGTGGCGCGCCTTGCCGGGGCCGTGGAACAGGTGGGAGCCGAAGGCCTGGACGAGCCACGGATGGCGGCTGAACATCGCGTGCAGGCCGGTGGCCATCGTGGTGGCCGCCGCGCGCCAGCCGACCGCCTCCGGGTCGGGCAGCTCGACCTCGTCCCAGACGCGGTCGCCGGCGAGCAGGATGAGGTTGTCCTTGTTCTTGACGTGCCAGTAGACCGCCGTCGCGGCGGTGCCGAGCCTGCCGCCCAGGCTGCGCATGTTCAGGCCGTCCAGCCCCTCCTCGTCGAGCAGCTCGATCGCGGTGCGGACGATCTGTTCCTGGGTCAGCGTGTCCCGCGGCATGCGGCCACCATAGGCCATCGAACCCGACTTGCACAAAGTTCAAAAAGCTTCTTGCACTTAGTTCAATACGTGGTCTACGTTCGCCTTGAACTTAGTGCAAGTCGCTGTGGCGCCCCGGAGGCGCCCTGACGAAGGAGACCGGCCGTGAACGTTCTCGTAGCCCTCATGCAGTTGCTCGTCGCCGCGGCCTTCCTGAGCATCCCGCTGGTACGGCACCGCTACGGGGCCACCGCCATGGCCGGCGCGGAGGCAGAGCTGGAGCGCCAGGGGGTGCGGACCACCGTCCTGGCCGAGAACGGGATGAGGTTCGACGCCGGCGGCCACGAGACCGCCGTCCCGGCCACGGTGGCCGCGGTGATGGTGGCGCTGGCCGGGATCAACCTGTTCGGCGGCGACTGGGCCCGGCCTCTGACCCTGACCCTCCAGTCCCTGGTCCTGGCCGGGAACTGCCTCATCCTCTACAGCCAGCTGACGGCCGAGACGTCCGTACGGGCCGCCTTCCGGCGCAAGGGCGACCCGATGCTGGGCCGCGTCGACGTGCCGGCCCTGCTCAAGGCGGCCGAGGACGGCTTCCCCGCCTGGACGTGGACCCTGCAGAACGTCCGGCACGTCGTGGTCTTCGGCGCCTCGATCCTCGCCCTGGCCGCGACGCTCCTCGCCTGACCGCCCCCGCCGGCCGGGGCGCGAGGGCTCCCGCCCCGGGCACCCCCGCAGAACGCGACCGGCCGGCCGCCGCACCGCTCCGGCCGGGGACGGCGGGGAACGGCCGATACCCGGCCGATACGTGACCGAGCGCCGGCGCATACGCGGCCTCGACGGGACCGATGTCCGATTCGCTAAGGATGACGGCCATGTTCTCTTTTCGAATGACCAGCGCGCTGGCCGCGGTCACCGCATCCGCGATGGCGCTGACCGGATGCGGTGGCGCGAGCGCGCTGGCCGGACCGCCCGCGTCCGCCACGCCGGGCGCGCGAAGCGCGGGCGACCCGCTCTTCGCCTACCTGGGCAACGGCGGCTACGACGTCGGCTCCTACGACGTGAGCTACGACTACCGCCGCGGCACCACGAAGATGGACGCCTCGGTGCGGATCAGGGCCACCGCGACACACGCCCTGTCCGGCTTCAGCCTGGACGCGGCGGTAGAGAAGATCACCAAGGTGGCCGTGGATGGCCGCCCCGCCGGCTTCCGCGTCGCGGGAGAGAAACTGCTGATCACACCCGGGCGGGTGCTGCCCCAAGGCCGGCCGTTCCGCGTGGACGTCTCCTACCGCGTCGACCGCGCCGCCAACCCGCAGTCCCCCGCCTTCCCCAAGGACGAGAAACCGCACCGCACCGCCTGGGTCGACAAGAAGGACGGCTTCGCGGTCATGGGACAGCCGGACCGAGCTCACCTGTACTTCCCCGGCAACGACCATCCCGGTGACAAGGCGAAGGTCACCTTCCGCATCACCACCCCGAAGGACCTGCAGGCGGTCGCCAACGGAACCCTCCGCTCACGCACGCAGAAGGCCGGGCGCGTCACCCACGTCTTCACCACCCGCGACCCCATCCCGACCCACGTCGTGCAGGCGGCCGTCGGCCGTTTCACCCTGATCGAGGGCACGGGGCCGCACGGCCTGCCGCTGCGCAGCCACGTCGCCACCGCACAGGCCGCCAAGACCCGCGCCCTCGTCGACGACATCGCCGGCCAGATGGCCTGGATGGAAAAGCAGGTCGGCCCCTTCCCCTTCGAGACCTACGGCGTGCTCGGCGTGCCCGGCGGCTACAACGGCGTCGCCCTGGAGAGCGCGACCATCTCCACCTACGCCGTGGAAAACCTGACCGGCACCGACCGTCAGGGCCGGGTGACCACGCAGGACACCCGGGACGACGCGATCACCATGGTCCACGAACTGGCCCACCAGTACTTCGGCGACGCCGTCGCGGTCCGCGACTGGAACCAGATGTGGATCAGCGAGGGCCACGCCGAGTTCTACCAGCTCCTGTACGCCGCGGAGAAGGGCTGGCGCGACCTCGACGACCCCGCGCGCGGCCTGCGCGCCCGCTACGAATTCGACGGGGAAAAGCGCGCCGAGTCGGGCCCTCCGGGAAAGCTGAAGCACGCGCGGGACGTGCTGGTCGGCACCAACACCGCGGGCCTGCTGATGCTGTTCGGCCTGCGGGAGATGGTCGGCGAGGAGACCTTCCAGCGGATCGAGAAGACCTTCTTCGCCGAGTTCCGCGGCCGCTCGGCGAACACCCGGGACTACGTCAAGGTCGCCAACCGGGTGAGCGGCAAGGACCTGACCGGCTACATCAACGGTTGGATCTACGACGCGAAGACCCCGCCGATGCCGGGCCACCCGGACTGGAAGCCCACGGCGTAACCGGCTTCCCCGCCGGCCCCGCACCCGCCGGTGCCGCTGTGCCGGCCCCGCACCCGCCGGTGCCGCCGTCAGCCTCGGGGGCGACGGCGGCACCGGCACGATTCGGGCGATCTCACCTGGGGATGGAGCACTCCCACCACGAATCGATGATTGAGCAGGTCAGTGCGGGTAGTACCCCTTGCACGACCTTCACAGCAACCGTTCTGAGCCTGGCAGACACGTCGGTAGCCCCCCGCTGAACGCCACGGACGGCACTCACGTAAGGGGAACCGGACATGCACACCGAGCAGCGGGACCACTGGCCGATCAGCACCGACCTGATCGGCATGCGCCGGCACCTGTACCGCCACATGAGCCAGGTGGGGCTGGCCGGGACGCGGCGCGACGACCTGCTGCTGGCGGCCAACGAGGCCGTCATCAACGTGCTGGAACACGGCGACGCCGCCGGCAGCGTGAGCGTCTGGCGCGAGGAGACCGACCTCGTCGTCGAGGTCGTCGACGACGCCGGACGCCTCACCCCCGACCAGGCCGACCGCCGCCGGCCCGGCCCCGGCGCGGTCCGCGGGTTCGGGCTGTGGCTGATGGGCCGGCTCTGCGACGAGTTCACCATCTGCCAGAGCGGTGGCCGCTCCCGCGTCCGGCTGCGGATGCGCCTGCACGCCACCTCCGGCGCCGGATAGCGCGGCCGGCGCCCGCCGTCCCGCGCGCCAGGCGAGCCCGGTAAGCCCGGCGAGCCCGCGCTTCCCGCACGGACCGCCGCCGGACTCAGCCCAGGCGCGTATCAGGCTCCGCGGAGAGCCCGGCCGTGAGCATCAACGGGGTGGCGACCCCGTGCCGGGAACCCGCGTCGGCGAGGAAGGCGGCCAGCCACCCCAGAGCCTCCAGCGACCACTCGGCGAGGGTGCCGTGGAAGGTGACCCGATGATGAGCGGGCCCGAGCCACACCTCGTCGATGACGGCGGGCTCCAGGACCAGATCGTCGTCGTCCGTCACGGAGACCGCGTCGCACCGGAAGACGTCCTGGTCGAACTCCCGCACCCACCGGAGTATCCCGGGCGCCGCCGAGCGGACGGACGGATCCTGCCCGCCGTCCAGCGTCACCCGCACCCGTGCTCTCAGGCGCGGGTCACCGCCGGCGAACCAGCCCGCGTCCTGGAGCAGGGGCATCACGGCGCCCGCACCCGGCGACGCGTCGAGGCTCTGCACGGGCAGCAAAAGCTGGACCGCCCGCAGATGAGCGGTGCCGATACGCGCCACGACGTCGTCCGCGCACGACAAAAACGCCTGCACCGGCAACGGCCGTCCGTCCGGAACCGGTCCGGTCAGCGACACCTGGAACCACGCGACGCGCGGCGGCCGCGACCGCGGGGCCGGCGCCGGAGCCGGGTCGTGCCCGGCGTCGTTCATCCCCCACAGGCCGCCGACCGCGTTCTCCTCGGCCTCGGTGAGCCACCCCATCGCGGACGACCTCGCGACGAACAGGCTGTAGGCGTCCGACGAGGAGGAGGCGACGAGAGGATCCCGCCACGGGTGCACCACCAGCTCGCCGTACAAAGCCGCGAACATGGTGCTGTCGGGTCTGATACTCACGTCGCCCCTCCCGAGTCATCGCCTGCAGTAGATGTTCTGCCCCGGGGTGAAGAGCTTGCCCGGGTCGTCGGCCAGGCCGACCAGGTCCACGTCGACGACGCTACGCCACCCCGTCAGGCTGCCGTTGCTGCAGACCGCGCGCCCTGTCGCGCGGTTGCCGGCCCCGCCGCCGGACCTCACCGTCGCGCTGCCCGCCGTACCGGCGTTCCTCCAGGTGCCGTCGGCGTAGTACTGCTGCAGCTGGACCGTGACGATCGCCAGCGTGGCGTTGCAGTTGCCGTTGATCCACCAGCCGTGCCCGGACGCCTCGAAGGCGGACCCGGAGATGTGGACGTAGTCGCCCATGGTCTGGAAGAAGCACACCGCGGAAGGCGCCCGGCCGTTGTCCGGGGACCCCGAGTTCCTGGAACTCGCCTCGCCGCCCGCGGGGGCGGGCGTGGGAACCGGGGCGGGCGCGGGCGGCGGGGCGGACCGCTCCGGAACCGCGACCGCCGAGGCCTGGGACATCGCGAGAAGCATCGCGCCCACGATGCCGGCCGTTGTGGAGATCCTGCGAAAAGGGTTACGCATGAACCGCACCTCCGAGCTGGGTCGAGCGGGATCAGGGATTTCCGCGCACCCCCTGACGGGCGCGCCCCTGACGGCGGTTGAGAACGCGCACGGCGCTGACCTCGATCGGCGCGCCGAGCGTAAGTAAAAGTGTCATCGCCATTCCGCCGTGTCAAGAAAATTAAAATCGCTTGGTAGCGTTTTGTTGCTATACGACATTCGATTTCACATATATCCCGATAGGTGGCAGGAGAATCGCTTTATCGGGAATTAAGCGGCGATTACTCAAAGGCTGGAAACGGAAGGGGATTTCACGCGGAGAATCGCCGGACCCTGGGGAGCCGGGGCTCGGACGGCGACCGGACGGCCGGCCACGGCAAGGAGGCTGGCGAACCCCTGTTGCCGTGACCGGCCGTTCCGACGCGGGTGGTCGGACGCGGGTGGTCACGAGGTGGCCACCAGGACCCGGACGCCGTCGGCCTGCGCCCTGCAGGCCGACGGCCTCCGCGTTTCCGGCGTCCCACGCTGTCGAAGGTTTTCGGGGTGTGCGAGACGGGGCGAACACCAACCGCTCGCCTTTACAATGTAGATCAAAAGATCTGGCCGGCGGGGCAGGCGGCGAGGAGCGTGATCGGGCCCGGCGGGTGTCAGCCGCCGAGCCCGGGCAGCACCTCGGCGCCCAGCCGGCGGATGTTCTCCAGGGTGCGGGCGTGCTCGCCCGCACCCTCGACCATGAGGATCAGGTGTTCGAGCCCGGTCACCTCGCGGGTACGCCGGATCGTCTCCACGCAGTGGCCGGCGTCCCCCACCGGATGGACGCCGGTCAGGAAGTCGACGTACTCCCCCACGTCCCGCACGGGCCGCCGCCGGCCGTCCACCGGCACGTACCCGGCCAGGCCGGGCTCCAGCCAGCCGGGCATGGCGGCCTTCACCTCCCGCACGGCCGCCCTCGTCGAGTCGGCCACGTGTCCGACGACGGCGGCCACGTGGCGGATCGCACCCGCGCCCGCGCCCGCTTCGACACCCGCTTCCGGTGGGAGCGGCGGCGCGGGTGGGCGTGCCGCGTCGTATCCGGCGAGCATCGCCGCCTTGCCCGCGTCGTCCATGTGCATGCCGAGCAGCATCGGCAGCCCCCGCTCGGCCGCCAGCCGCACCGTCTCCGGTGAGGTGCACGCCACCACGGGCCGCATCGACGCCGCCGGCACCATCGCGACCTCGCGGAAACGGAAGAACTCCCCCTCCGCCGACACCGTGCGCCGCCCCAGGGCCCGGCACAGCAGGTCGAGCGACTCGGCGAAGCCGCGCTCGAACCTCGCCAGGCCGGTGCCGAACACCTCCAGGTCGACCCAGGGCCCGCCCCTGCCGACCCCCAGCGTGAAACGCCCACCGGACAGGTGGTGCAACATCGCCGCCTGCTCCGCCAGTGCCACCGGGTGCTGCGTGGACAGCACGCTCACCGCCGTCCCCACCCCGATCGTCCGCGTACGCCCGAGCGCCACGGCCGCCAGCGTGGCCGCCGACGGGCAGAGCCCGTACGACATGAAGTGGTGCTCGGCGATCCACGCGTCGTCGAATCCCGCCTCCTCCGCGACCTCGATCGCCTCCACGCAGTCACGCAGCACCTGTCCCTGCGGCCGGCCGGGGAAACCCGCCGCGACCAGGAAGATTCCGATCCGCATCCTGCTCACGCCCTCTCCCGTAGGGGCCGGGTCCCGGCGCCCGCCCGGCCGGTGGCCGGCCGCCCCCGCCGGGTGAAGGACTCCCGCTCCCGCCCGCCTCCCGGAGATGCCGACATCTCGCAGGCCCTCCCTCTGACCCGTCGCGGCGCGGAGAAGGCCGCGCGACTACCCCTTCTCCGCGGCCTTTCCCGGCCGGTTCCGCGGCAGGACGCCGACGAGGAGCACTCGTTCGGGGATCTCGTGTCCGGCCGGTCGCTTCGCGAGGCTAGAGATCACGTGCCGGATCCGTCAAGGTCCGGCGGAAGGCGCGGCACTGGATTCGCGAGGCCCACCGCGTGATGGAGGCCGGCCAGGCCGGGGGCAAGATGGTGGTCGTCAACACCCGAACGGCAACGAGCGTGACCTGCCGGACACGGCCAGAAGCCGGCCGCGATCACCGTCCCCGGCCGGAGCCCCTCTCGCGTGCGGCGAGGTCGAAAGGGATCTCCGGGAAATCCTCGGGACGTGTCGATCCGGCCGCGCCCCGTTCGTCGTCATGGTGTACGGCAGCCCGCCGAGCGAGAACACGAAGGAGCCAGATCGTGAAGTACATATTGCTGATGTACGGTGCCGCGACGGCCGACGGGGACGACCAGTGCGACTTCGAGGAGTGGGTGGTCTACGACAAGGCGCTGAAGGAGGCGGGGGTCCTGGTCTCCGGGCACGCGCTGAAGGACGTGAGCACCGCCACGACGATCCGGATCGGCCCTGAGGGCGAGCGGATCGTCACCACCGACGGGCCGTTCGCCGAGACCCGCGAGATCCTCGGCGGCTACGACGTCATCGACGTGCCGAACCTCGACGTCGCGCTCGACTGGGCCGCCCGCTGCCCCGGCGCGCGCCACGGCGGATCGGTCGTGGTGCGGCCGATCGACGAGTTCGAGGTCTGACGGTGACGGGCGGGGGGGCGCACGAGCGGGCCACCGATGCCAGGTCGTCCGTGGAGTCGGTGTTCCGCGAGGAACGCGGCCGGCTGCTCGCCTCCCTGGTCCGCCGCTTCGGCGATCTCGACCTGGCCGAGGAGGTCGCCTCCGAGGCCGTCGAGGCGGCGCTGGTGCACTGGCCGGTCGAGGGGGTTCCGCTCAAGCCGGGGGCCTGGCTGCTGACGACGGCGCGGCGCCGGGCCGTCGACCGGCTGCGGCGGGACCGGGCCTACGCCGCCCGGCTCGCCGTCCTGCAGGTGGAGGCGGACCGGGCCGACCCCGCCCCGCCCGCGGACGCGGACGGCGATCTCCCCGACGAGCGGCTGCGGCTGTTCTTCACCTGCGCCCACCCGGCCCTTCCGGCCGACGATCGCACGGCCCTGACCCTGCGCTGCCTCGCCGGGCTGACGACGCCCGAGGTCGCGCGGGCCTTCCTCGTCCCGTCCGCGACGATGGCCCAGCGGATCGTGCGGGCGAAGAGGAAGATCCGCGAGGCCCGCATCCCGTTCCGCGTGCCCGGCGCCGACGAGCTGCCGGAGCGCCTGCCAGGGGTGCTCCAGGTCATCTATTCGATCTTCACTGAGGGGTACGCGGCCAGCTCGGGCCCGGACCTGCAGCGGCTCGACCTCGCCGGGGAGGCCATCCGGCTGGGGAGGATCCTGCGCCGGTTGCTGCCCGCCGAGCGGGAGGTCGCCGGCCTGCTCGGGCTGATGCTGCTGGTCCACGCGCGGCGCGAGGCCCGCACCGGCCCGGGCGGCGAGCTGGTACTGCTCGACGACCAGGACCGCGGCCGGTGGGACCGCCCCATGATCGAGGAGGGCGGTGACCTGGTGCTCGTCGCGCTGACCGGCGGGCCGCCGGGCCCGTACGGGGTGCAGGCCGCGATCGCCGCCCTGCACGACGAGGCCCCGGACGTCGCGACCACCGACTGGCCGCAGGTCGTGGCCCTCTACGACGTGCTGCTCGCCCTCGCGCCGTCCCCGGTGGTCGCGCTGAACCGGGCCGTGGCGGTGGCGATGCGCGACGGGCCGGAGGCGGGCCTGGCACTGCTCGACGAGCTGGCCGGCGAGCCCCGGCTGCGCGACCACCACCCCTACCCGACGGCACGGGCGGACCTGCTGCACCGGCTCGGGCGCCTCCCCGAGGCCGCCGCGGCCTACCGGGAGGCGCTCGGCCTGGCCGGCACCGACCCCGAACGGGCGCACCTGCTGCGCAGGCTCGGCGCGGTCGAGACATCCGATCCCGGCGGCACGGCCGGCACCTGACGGCGGGACGTCTCCCGGCCGTCGCCATCACCCACGCACACGACCGAGAAGAGCCGTACATGGACGACGAAGAGATCTTTTCCTGGACAGCGGACGAACGGCTCGGCCTCGCCGCCCTGCTCGACGAGCTCGAAGATCACGAGTGGGCGGTGGCCTCCCTGTGCCCCGGCTGGACGGTGCACGACGTGGCCGCCCATATGACGCTGTCCACGCACACCCTGTTCCTCGACACGCTCAGGGGCGTGGTCCGGACGCGCGGCGACATCAACCGGGTCTTCGCCGACCAGGCGCGGGACCGGGCGGCCAGGTTCGGGCCCGCGCAGCTCGTCGCGCAGCTCCGCGAGACGGCCGGCTCGCGGCGCCGCGGGCTCGGCTCCCGTCCGCTGGACACGCTCGTCGACGTGCTGGTGCACGGGCAGGACATCGCGCGCCCGCTCGGGCGCGTGCGGGAGATGCCCGCCGAGCGGGCGGTCGCGGGGCTCGGCCGCGTCCTGGGGACCGGTTTCTACGGCGCTCCCAGACGTCTACGCGGCACGAGACTGGTCGCCACCGATCTGGACTGGTCGGCGGGCGAGGGCCCGGACGAGGTCCGGGGCCCGGCGGGCGATCTCCTCCTGCTGGCGACCGGGCGGGCCGCGGGGCTCGCGGGCCTGTCCGGTCCGGGTGTCGAGCGGGTCGCGGCCGTTCTGCAGGCGAGAACTCTGTGAGCAAGAACTCCGGGGACGGGAGCTCTACAGGGTGAGAGCCCTGCAAGGGGTGCCGGTGATGCCCACCGCAACCGAGGAGGCATCAGCCGGGGAGCGGCTGTTCGTCACTGAGCCGGGCGGCCGAGATATCGTCGCAGGGCTTCTCGCCCACCTGGAACGAAGGGCCCTCGATCGACCGCCTTCCGCAGTTCGAGCTCCGTGAGCCAGGCATGCCAAGCGATCTCGGACGGATCTGGAGCCAACGGCTCGGCGATCAAGGCCTCGTGCACCCCGAACCAGACAGGGCCGATCCCGTCCTGGCACAGGAACGTGAACAAAGAGCGGACCGGGACGCCGGTGCCCAGTTCCTCGAGCAGTTCGCGGGCGGCCGCGTCCTCATACGATTCGCCTACGCCCACGGCGCCGCCGACCATGACGTCATAGTGGCCGGGAAAGCGGACATGCTCCTCGGCCCGGCGCAGCACGAGGATCCGCCCCATCGGATCGCGGCAGATCGTCGTCGCGATCCGATGCATCCACCGCCGACGCACCGCCTCCGCGCGCTCCACGACTTCCAGCACGCGGTCCTGTTCATCCACCCGCTCGATCAGCTCACCCATGCAGCACACGGTCGCAGACGCCACTGACAACCCGGCTTGGGATCACCCCACTACGTCGAGCGGCTGCGAACCGGTACGGCCGGAGTACACCGGAAACACACCGAACAGCGCGCACGCCGGCTGCGAAGGCGCGGCGCGCCGCAGGAGTGGATCGACGACGCGCCGGCGGACGCGGCACAGGGCCGGGAGCTGATGTCGGCCGTGTTCCACGCGGTCGGCGCGGACCACGCCGAGCTGGCGGGACGCGTGCTCACGTGCGTCCGCGGACGCACCACCATGTCCGGCTGGCGCCAGACCACCGTTGACAGGACGACGCTCATCTTCACATCGGTCGCCGGCCTGTGGTGTGTTCCCGCTGTGTTCCGGCCGGACCCCAGCAAGATCGGCTCGGGCATTCGGTTCTTGATGAGGGCCTCACCCGCCTGATCGTGGATGGCATCGTCATCGCCACCGGCCGCTGCAGGCAGATCAGTCCGTCGCTTCGCGGACGTCCTTTCCCTGCTCGGCGAACGCCTTGAAGTCCTGCATGTGCCGGCGCGACTGCCTGCGGAAGGCGCCGGGCATCAGAAGTCCCACCAGCTTCATCAGAAAGCCGCTGAACCGGTATTCGTTCTCGCTCTCCCAGAGCGTCGTTTCCGGACCGGCTTCGGTCAGCCGGTCGCGCGCGGCGTTCCACATGCCCTCGCCGACGATCTCGCGGTCGAAGTGAACGACGCTCGTTTTCGGGATCTCGCGCAGGTCTGCCGGTTCCCGGCGCGTGATGGTCTCGGTGCACTCGATCGTCCGCCGGCCCATCTGCATCACGACCCGCGACGTGGTGCCGAGTTGCCCGTGCTCCCCGCTCAGCGGCTCGTGCAGCACCAGGCCCCGCAGCCATTTCGGCAGGTGTGCCGGGTCGGTGAGCAGCTGGACCGCCTTCTCCCGCGGCAGGGCGATCTCGATGGAGACGGTGTGTTTCATGGGCGCATCATTCTTTTCCTCCTAGGTGTGGGACAGCGTGCTTTCGTGCTCCTCGGCTGAGGGCCCTGCATTCTGTGTCCGTGAGGTGAAGGGCAGAGGTGTGATCTGCGGTTGGGTGCCGGAGGGCGCGTTCACGTGCAATCCCGGTACGCACCGATGAGATCACGCAGTGTGAGGGCCGCCCTCCGCCTGGCGATTCGTCATTCTCATCGTGGGTGCGAGCATCGAGGGTGCCGGAGCCCACCGCAGCGGGAATGTCAGGCCGGGTCGGGTGCGTAGAACGTGGTGGTTGCCTCGACTGCGGCCGCGACGTGCTCCGGTTCGCCACCGGCGGCCAAATGAGCCTGGCCCCAGGCTGCGGCGCTGCGCCGGCTGAACTCGCGTCCTTCGGGCGACTTCTCGAAATCCTCGTGGTCGGCGATCTCACCATCGGCCAGGAACCGGGCCAGGGTGAGCAGAGCCAGGTCCCAGCCGACGCCGCCGGCGCCTGGGCCATAGGTGGGGAAGGAGGGCTCCCCGATGAACGCCGCGTGGATCAGCTCGAGCTCCGTGTCGCCTGCGGGGCCCGGGACCAGGCGCACTTCCACCTCGCTCGTGCCGGGCCAGGCGTCGGCGTCCAGCCCGTAGAGCCAGGACACCTTGAGCAGACGCGGCGGCTCGCACCGGAGGATGTCGCCGTGCTCACCACCGTCCAGCTCGAATTTTCCGCCGAGCCGAAGGTCCCCGGTGACCGGCTTCAACCAGCGGCGCAGCCGCTCGGGGTTGGTGATGGCCTCCCACACGTCGTCGATCTCCGCGTCGTATCGACGCCGCAGCTCCACGGTGTACGCCTCGCCGGCGGGCACTTTGCTGTTGCCCATCGCCCGGTGCACGGCGGCCAGCTCGTCCAGTACGTCTTTCATGTCATACCTCTGTCGGTGGTGGATCAGTTTTGCCCGTATCGGTGCCGGACCCGGCCCGCCGGGTGGGTTCCCCACTGGCCCGCACCGACGCGAACCCGCTGTCACGCAGCACACGCGGATGTCGAACGTGTGCACGACGGAGATCGTACCGGCCTACACTTATATAAGTAAAGAATGATATCTTGGCGCCGCATCGGCGGCACCGCACAGGTTGACCCGCAGAACGCCCGATGAGTTCCCAGAGCGGAGGGGACGCGTTCCTGGACCTTCTCCTCGAGTCCACCGACCTGCGGTTTCTTAATCCGGTACCCCTGGTGCCGCCGGCGCGCCGGTCTCCTCGGAGATGACCTGTCCGTGCCGGATACGGTCGGCCTGGCGGGCGTGCCGGGTGACGGTGGCCCGGAGGAAGTCCCGGATGAGCACCAGCTCCTCCTCGGTGTGACCGGCCAGCCCGGCTTCGTCCTCCTCGCTCAGCTGACCCCAGATCTCCTGGGCGACCCGCTCGGCCTGGGGCGTCGGCACCACCCGCACCTGTCGCCGGTCCCGCTGGTCCCGGACCCTTTGCGCGTACCCCGCCCGCTCCAGCCTGTCGATGGCGATGGTCGCCGCGCCGGGGGACAGCTTCGCGGCCACGGCCAGCTCCCCCGCCGTCATCGGACCGAGCGCGAACACGCACCCCATGCAGCGCATGTCGGTCCGGTTGATTCCCAGGCGTGCCGCCGCGGCCTCGTCCACCGCGTCCGAGACGTTCTGCAGCTCCATCATGGCCACCTGGACCTCGTCCACCAGGGACTTCCATTTTTCTTTTGACATTTAAAATTTCTAACTACTAGACTTCTTGACAGTCGAATCATATACCGATCTTCCTGGCAACACACCCCTCCCGGGCCCGCCGAGGCGATTCCCGGGATCCGGGTCTTCCCAAGGAGGTGCGAGGAGTGGGCTTCCTGATCGACAGGATCGGCGGGAAGTACGTCCTCATCGGCGGGCTCATCGCGATCGCCGCGACGGGCACGGTCCTGCAGAACCGCCTGAGCGCCGGGCTCGGCGCCGAGGCGCGACGCCGGACTGAGCGGTTCCCCGGCCGATACCGCGAGGACTTCGTGGACGCGGTCACCGCGGTGGCCGGAGGCGCCGAGGCGGGAGCCGACCGGATGCGGCCGCCCCCCGGGGTGAGCGACCGGCTCGCCCAGCAGATGCGGGAGAGCGCCCAGCTGGCCTTCGATCACGCTTTCGTCGGCGCGCTGCGATGGACCCTGCTGGTCCGCGCCGCGGTGGTGGTCGTCGCGAGCCTGCTGAGCCTCGCCGCCAAGCGGACCGGCCCCGCCACGCTCACCGCCCCCGAGGGGGAACCGGCACTGCGGTGAGGCCCCCACTCACCCGTCAACCACAAAAACAAAAGGAGCGTGTCGACATGGATCTCGGTCTCGTCGGAAAGGTCGTCCTCGTCACGGGCGGCAGCGGCTCGATCGGCGCTCACCTCGCCGCCGCCTTCGCGGCCGAGGGCGCCAGAGTGGCGATCACCTACCACCGCAACAAGGACGGCGCGCAGCGGGTGGCGCAGGACGTGGCCGGGCAGGGCGGTGAGGCGATCATCGTTCGGTACGACCTGACCGACCCCGCGTCGATCCGTGCCGCCTTCGACACGGTCACCGCGCAGTGGGGCGGTGTGGACGTGCTCGTCGTCAACGCCTCGGCCATTCCGGGGACGAAGGTCGAGCCGGTCGCCTTCGAGGACGTCTCCGTCGAGGAGTGGCGGTCATCGCTGCGCGCCGACGTGGAGGGCTCCTTCCACACCGTGCAGGCGGCCCTGCCCGGCATGAAGGAGCGGGGCTGGGGACGCATCGTCTTCATCTCGGCCGACATCGTCCAGCGCGGCGGCGGCGGCGACGAGGCGTTCGTCGCGAGCAAGATGGCCATGCACGGGCTGAGCAGGACGCTGGCCACCGAGCTGGCACCGGAGGGCGTCCTCGTCAACGTCGTCGCTCCCGGCCCCACCGTCACCAGGGGCTTCCTCGCGCGGGTCCCCGAGGAGTTCAGGCAGGACCTCGCCGGCAGGTCCGCGGAGGAGATCAAGCGCTTCCTGAACCGGGGCAGGCCGGCCGGTCACATCTCCACGCCCCAGGACGTCGCCGGCATCGTCCTCTACCTCGCGTCCGCGACCAACGGCAACATCACCGGCAGCGTGGTCCACGTCGCCGGAGGCAACTGACGTCCACCTCCCGCCGGGGGTTCCCGGCCGCACGTGCGGGTCCCCCTCCTCGCGGCGCCGGGATCGTGGCCCTGCCGGGGCTGGTATCACCACGGCCTCCCCGGGCGCGGTCCCGGCTGCCAGGCTCGGCCCCATGAGCGCATTCACCGACGGCGAAATCGCGTACCCGACCAGCCGGCCGCTGAACCACCCGGCCCGGTTCCGGCGGGACGGTTCCGGCAGGACCTCGGAGCCATAGGGCCACGGCGCCTCCGAGCTCGGCTTCCACGAACACCGACCACCGGAAAGGACCTTCCTTGCGTTACCGACCACTGGGCCGGACCGGGCTGCGGGTGTCCGAGCTGTTCCTCGGCGCGATGACCTTCTACGAGCGCGGCGGCTCCGACGTGCCGCAGGAGTACCGGGCCATGCTCGACACCTACGCCGACGCCGGGGGCAACGTCATCGACACCGCCTCGGCGTACGGCGAGAGCGAGGAGATCCTCGGCGAGCTCCTCGCCGGCCGCCGCGACCGTTTCGTCGTCGCCACCAAGTACACGCTCTCCCGCGACCGCGACGACCCGAACGCCGCCGGCAACCACCGCAAGAACCTCACCCTGTCGTTGGAGCGCAGCCTGCGGCGGCTGCGGACCGACCACGTCGACCTGCACTGGGTGCACATCTGGGACCGCCACACCCCGGTGGAGGAGACGATGCGGGCGCTGGACGACGCCGTGCGCGCCGGGAAGATCCTCTACGTGGGCATGTCCAACGCCCCGGCGTGGCTGATCAGCCGCGCCAACACGCTGGCGGAGTGGCGGGACTGGACGCCGTTCGCGGGCCTGCAGGTGCCGTACAACCTGCTCAGGCGCGACGTCGAGCGGGAGCTGCTGCCGATGGCCGAGGCCTTCGGGATGAGCGTGGCCGCGTGGGGGCCGCTCGCCGGCGGCGTGCTGTCGGGGAAGTTCACCGGCCGGGCGGCCGCGCAGGGGGCCACCCGGGTCGACCCCGGCTCCCTCACCGCGCGGGACCACGCGGTCGCGGGCGCCGTGCGGGAGGTCGCGGGCGACCTGGGTGTCACGGCGGCCCAGGTGGCGATCGCCTGGACCCGCGCCCGCTCCGCCGCCGTCCACCCGATCGTCGGCGCGAGAGACGTCGAGCAGCTCACCGAGAACCTGGGCTCGATCGACGTCGTCCTCCCCGAGGAGGCGGTCCGGCGCCTGGAGTCGGCGACGGAGTTCGAGGTGGGATTCCCCGGTGACTTCATCGCCGAGTGCGAGGCCGATCCGTGGGTGTTCGGCGAGGCGCCCACGCGGCCCCGCGGCCCCTCGCAGTTCTCCGGGCCGTAGGTCTCCAGGTCACGGGTCTTCGGATCTCCGGGCCGTAGGTCTCCAGGCCTCCAGGCCTCCAGGTCTCCGGGAACGGCTCGCCGGGTCCGGGCGGGGCGGCTTTTCCGAAATCCGCGGTGCCCGCCCGGTACGGCTTGCGTATCGGACTTTCGGCGGTGTCGGTGGGCCACGGCTCTGAGGCGTCCGAGCAGCGGTGACACCAGCCGCGCCACCGGCGGCGTGAACGCGAGCAGCGCCGCCACCACCACGGCGGCGGCGAGGACCGCGCCGGCGAGCACGTCGTGCGGGTAGTGAACCCCCACCATCACCCGCGGCAGCGCCGCCGCCCCCGCCAGCGGCAGAGTCACCGCGGCCAGACGAGGACGCAGCACCGCCAGCCCGGCCGCGAGCCCGGCGGCCAGGGTGGCGTGGTTGCTCGGAAACGACCAGTCCCCCACCGCAGGACATTCCGCGATCGCCGCCCCCGCCCCCCGCACCACGCGGCAAGGCCGCTCCTCGTCCACCACCAGCTTCAACGCCTCGCTGATCGCATAGGCGGCGACGGTGCCGGCACCGGCCTTCTCCCGGGCGCGGACCCGCCGGGGTTGACACCGATGATCTTCGGAATCATGGTTGACGTACGCGCGTTCTGCGAGAGGCGGGCCCGATGCGACCGATCAGACGGACCATTTCGGTGCTTGTCCTGCTGCTGAGCAGCATGGTCACCGTGGCCGTCGTGCCGTCTCCCGCGTCGGCGGTGCCACCGATCTCCTGGCGACCGTGTCCGCAGGACCGGACGGTCGAGTGCGGGTCGGTGAGCGTGCCGGTGGACTGGGCTCGTCCCGGCGGGGACAGGATCGAGATCGCGGTGGCCCGGCACAAGGCGACGGATCAGGCCCGGCGTGTCGGCTCGCTGGTGTTCAATCTCGGCGGTCCCGGTATCGGGGGCGTGAGCGCCACCGTCGACGCCGCCGAGTACTTCTCGGCGGAACTGCTGGAGCGGTTCGACCTCATCGGCTTCGACCCCCGGGGCGTCCCCGACAGCCGGCCGGTGCTCTGCCCGGCAGGAGTGTCCAATTATCCGGACAGTCCGGCCACCGCTGAGGAATACCGCCGGATGCTGGCCGGGCTGAACGCCTACGACAAGGAATGCCGCCGGTTGTCCGGGCCCGTGTTCGACCACGTCGACACCATGAGTGTGGTGCGTGACGTCGATGCCGTCCGCGCCGCTCTGGGGGAGCGGAAGATCTCCCTGTACACGTTGTCGTACGGCACGCTGCTCGGTCAGCGCTACGCCGAGCTCTTCCCGCACAGGCTGCGCGCGCTGGTGCTGGAGGGGAACCTGGATCACAGCCTGCGCCGGCCGCTGAGCTTCATGGCGGCCAGGGCCCGTACCTCGGAGCAGGCGTTCGGGAAGTTCGCGCAATGGTGTGAGGGGCCGGGCTCCGGCTGCGTCTTCAGCGGGCAGGACGTGGCGGAGGTACTCGATGGGTTGATGGCCCGGGCGGAGCGCGGAGAGCTTCGCGAGCCGGCCTTCCCCACCTTTGTGATCACCCCGGAGTGGCTGGCGGGCAGAGTCGAGTTCTACGTGGCGGAACAGGCTCTGTGGCCCGGACTCGACGACTATCTCACGGCTCTGAGGGACCAGGCCGCGCCACCCGCCGCACGGATCGCGGAGCCTCCCGAGACCGTGGAGGACGCGTACAGCGCGATCTTCTGCGCGGACTTCCGCTGGCCGATCCGTGATTTCGACGAACTGGTACGGCTCCGCGAAGCCGTACGGCAGGTGGCGCCGCGTCTGCGGTGGAGCCAGACCGGCTGGAGGGACGTCGTGGGGTGTCAGGGACGCGACATCACCACCCGCAACCCGCAACGCCCCTACCGTTTCCGGGACGACACGCCACCGGCCCTGCTGGTGAACAGCCGCCACGACGTCGCCACCCCGCACGAGTTCGCGGTGACGGTGTCGCGGCAGATGCCGCGGAGCGTGCTGCTCACCTACGAGGGCGTCGGCCACTGGACCTACGACTTCAGCCCTTGCACCCGCGCGGCGATCGACCGCTATCTTCTGACCCTGGCCCTGCCCCGGCCTCGCGCGACCTGCCCCGCCGTGCCCGTCACCGGCTGAGACGCCGCCCGGTCTCACGGCCGGAGGCATCTCCGCGTGGCCGCGGTTCTCAGAACCTGTCTGCGTGTCGTACCTGTTCACCTGGGTGTTCAACCACACTCGGGGTAGTGGTCCAATCGCTGTCCTGCTCCATACGCCATTGAATGCCTCGTTGCTTCCGGTACTCTTCCCGACCCTGTCCGACTCGCTGCGCTACGAGATCTGGCAGGTCGCCGGGTTCGGTCTGGTCGCTGTCGTACTCCTGGTGACCACCCGCGGTCGGCGCGGCCGGCCGTCAGAGCGCGTGGCGCGGACGCGAAGTGGCGAGCGGTGCCGGTGCTGCCGAGGTAGAACGAGCAAAGGAGCAGGTGGGGAAAGAGCAGGCAAGGCGAGGGGCGGGGTGCATGGAATGGTCAAGGTCCTCGGTCGAGCGGCACCTGCGGGCTCGGCTCGGCCCGGTGACCCGGCTACGCCGGTTGACCAGCAGTCCGCGCTCGCGCGTGTGGCGTGGCGAGCTGGACGGGACGACCGCGGTGATCAAACAGACGGCACGACGCGCGACGTGGCACCCGAGGCGGTGCGCGACGCGGCGCGCCGGCGCCGCGCGGACGCCCCGCCCCTGCGGACCCCGACCTCGGCTTCGTCGGCGCGCTGACGCCGACCGGCGCGTGGTGCGAGGACGCCTGGCTGACCACGGCCATGCTCACCGAGACCACCGAACGGCTGAAGTTCCTGGTCGCCTTCCGGCCCGGCCTGGTCACCCCGACCCTGGCCGCGCAGATGGGCGCCACCTTCCAGCGGCACTCGGGCGGGCGCCTGCTGCTCAACGTCGTCACCGGCGGCGAGAGCCACGAGCAGCGCGCGTACGGCGACTTCCTGGACAAGGACGCGAGATACGCGCGGACCGACGAGTTCCTGCACATCGTGCGGGCGCTGTGGCGCGGCGAGAGCGTCGACTTCACCGGGGAGCACCTGCGGGTCGAGGACGCGAGACTGAACCGGGTACCCGACCCGGTGCCGGACATCTACTTCGGCGGATCCTCCCCGGCCGCCGGCCGGGTCGCGGCCCGGCACGTGGACGTGTACCTCACCTGGGGCGAGCCACCCGCCGCGGTCGCCAAGAAGATCACCTGGGTGAACGGCCTGGCCGCGGCCGAAAAACGCACGCTGCGGCAGGGCATCCGGCTGCACGTGATCAGCAGGGACACCTCCGAGGAGGCGTGGGCACAGGCCCGCAGGCTGCTCGACGGCATCGACCCGGCCACGGTCGAGAAGGTGCAGGCGGGCCTGGCCCGCAGCGAGTCCGAGGGCCAGAAGCGGATGCTCGCCCTGCACGGCGGCAGCCGCGACGGGCTGGAGATCTCTCCCAACCTGTGGGCCGGGGTCGGGCTGGTCCGCGGCGGCGCGGGCACCGCGCTGGTCGGCAGCCACACCGAGGTGGCCGACCGGATCGAGGAGTACGCCCGCCTGGGCATCACCGAGTTCGTCATGTCCGGCCACCCGCACGTGGAGGAGGCGTACTGGTTCGGCGAGGGAGTGCTGCCGATCCTGCGCGGGCGCGGGCTGTGGGAACACCCCGCCGCGGCGGCCGCGCACGAGCCGGCCTCGATCCCGTTCGCGTCCACCGCGACGAGCTGAGCGACGCTCCCCTCCTCCTTCTGGCGGGCGACCGGCGGATCCGCACGGGCGACCGCGGGAATCCCCCTCGTTGACGAGGGAGGGGAAGTCGGCGCCGATCTCCCGCACTTGCCCGGCCGTGCCGAACGGTCCGGCTCGACCGCGCCGGCCGGGAGCGGGCCCCGGCCGGCGCGTCGCCGGCCGTGAGACGGCGGCCCTACCCGGGACGCCGGGAGACCGGAGGGGAGGTCCGCCCCGCGGCGCGGATCAGGTGAGGTGTTCGAGGATCAGCGCGGTGATCTCCTCCGGCCGCTCCATGCCCGGCAGGTGCCCGGCCCACTCCAGGTGCACCGCCGTCACCGAGGTCAGCTCCCGGGCCAGATGGCGGGCCGTCATCTGGAAGTAGGGCAGGTCGTGGGCGCCGCTGACCACCAGCGTGGGCATGGTCACCCTGGCCAGGTCGATCTCCCCCTCCAGCTGTGACGGCTCGGGGTCGGCGGCGAGCTGGACCTCGAAGGCGTGGCGCTGCATGGCCGCCTGCCGGGCGCGGGTCTCCCCGCCGGCCTCGGGGCCGAGCCAGGTACGGGCATTGAGCTCGACGGCGGCCTCGACCTCCCCCGCCTCCAGCAGCCGGTCCTCCTCCTCGCCGAACGCGGCGAGGTCGGGCGTGGGCTCCAGCCCGCAGCCCGGATTGAGCAGCACCAGCCGGACCAGGGCCGGATGGGCGGTGGCCACCTCCAGTGCGACCCGGCCCCCGTAGGAGGAGCCGACCAGCGCGGCCCTCTCCACCGCGAGCGCGGCGAGCAGGTCCGCCACGTCACCGGAGTCGGAGTAGGGGGTCTCGGCGGCGTACGGTGTGCGGCCGTGACCTCGCAGGTCCGGCCGGATCACCCGGAAGCGGGCGGTCAGCGCCTCCCACTGCGGGTCCCACATCCGCGAGTCGGCGGCACTGGAGTGCAGCAACACCACGGGGTCGCCCACTCCCCCGTCGTCGTAAGCGAGTGTCATCGGACCGCCGGAGAACGAGAATCGCCAGAAGCGAGAAGGAACATCCCGCCATCGTCGCGGCCGCTCCCGGTGTCCGCAATCGATCGACCACGGACGCGGCCCGCGCCACCGGACGCGGGAGCACGCGAGGCGGGCCGATCTCAGCCGGTCTCAGATCGATCGACCACGGACGCGGCCCGCGCCCACCGGGCGCGGGAGCACGCGAGGCGGGCCGGTCTCAGCCGGAGCCCGGGCCCGTGACGTACAGCGCGGCGAGGCCGGCGACGGTGGCGGCCATCTGCTCGCGCAGCTCGGGTGGCTCCAGCACCTCGATGTCGGCGCCCAGGCGCAGCAGCTGCCATTGGGCGTACCTGGTGGACTCGGTCGGCAGGCGCAGCACGACCCAGCCGTGCTCGTCGGGCGGCCCCGCCGCGGCGAGCGCGGCCTCGGCGACCTCCGCGCCCACCGTGTAACTCAGCATCCCCTCGACGCCGGGCGCCATGCGCACCACGGCCTCTCCGGTGTACATCCGCTCGCGGAAGCCGGCGGCGTACTCCCGCCAGAAGGCGGGCAGGTCGAAGTCGGCGGGACGCTCGAAGTGCCCCGGCGCGAGCTCGGCGCTCACGATCCGCGACACCCGGTAGGTGCGCGGCCCTCCCTCGCCGGCGACCGCCACCATGTACCACTCCCCGCCCTTGAGGACCAGCCCGTACGGGTGGGCCAGCCGCTCGACGTCGCGGGGGCCCCAGCGCCGGTAGGTCATCCGCAGCGGCCGTTGCTCCCACACCGCTTCGGCGACCTCCCCGAGGAAGGGGGCCGGGTCGGCGTCGCGGTACCAGCCGGGGACGTCCAGGTGGAAGCGCTCGCGCATCCGGGCGGCGTGGAAGCGCGGCTCGGGAGGAAGCGCGGCGAGCATCTTCAGCTCGGCGTTGGCCGCGACCTCGGCCAGTCCCAGGTCGGCGGCCGGACCGGGCAGCCCGGCCAGGAACAGCGAGGACGCCTCCGCGGCGGTCAGGCCGTTGAGCCGGGTGCGGTAGCCGTCCAGCAGGCGGTATCCGCCGGCGGGGCCGCGGTCGGCGTAGACCGGCACCCCGGCCGACGCCAGCGCCTCCACGTCGCGGTAGACCGTGCGGACGGAGACCTCCAGCTCCCCGGCCAGCTCGGTGGCCGTCATCCGCCCCCGGGTCTGCAGGAGCAGCAGGAGTGAAAGCAGACGACTCGCGCGCATGACGGCCATTGTCCCGCACGTTTGCCAATCTCACACACACCATGTTCAAATGAACACATGGAGAGCAACAATCGGATTCGCGCGATCATGTCGGCGCTGCAGACCAGCGACGTGGTCTCGGTCGCGGAGCTGGCCGTCGAGCACGCCGTGTCGGAGATGACCATCCGCCGCGACCTCGACGAGCTCGCCCAGCAGGGCGTGGTCAGGCGGGTCAGGGGCGGCGCGGTGAGCCTGCTGCTGCGCGGGGACGAGCCCCCCTTCGGGGTGCGCGAGCGCGAGGCTGTGGAGGCCAAGCGGCGGATCGCCGCCGAGGTCGCGGCCCTGCTCGCCGACGGGGAGGCCGTGCTGCTCGACAGCGGCACCACCTCCCTGGAGATCGCGCGCGTGATCCGCGACCGCCGCCTGACGGTCCTGCCGCTCTGCCTGCAGTCGGCCACCGAGCTCAGCACGGCACCCCGGATCCGCCTGGTGCTCCCCGGGGGCGAGGTCCGCCCCGGCGAGCTGAGCTTCACCGGCCCGCTGACCGAGAGCGCCATCCGGTCCCTGCGCTTCGACACCGCGGTCATCGGCTGCTGCGGCCTGTCCGCCGAGCACGGCCTCACCTCCCACGACCTCTCCGAGGTCGCCGTCAAACAGGCGGCGATCGCCTCCGCCCGGCGCGTGATCGTGGCCACCGACTCCGGCAAGTTCACCCGTACCGCGTTCGGCGCGGTCTGCCCGCTGGACCGCCTCGACATGGTCGTCACCGACACCGCACTGCCCCCCGCCGAGCACGACGCCATGATCGCGGCAGGCGTCGCCGTCCGCACCGTCTGAGCCACACCACCCGGGCGCGGCGTCCGGGCGGAATCCGCACCCGGCGACCATGCCGGACGCGCAGGGCTCGCCCGCCCTCCCCGATCCGCGCCCTCCGACTTCCGCACCCCCTGACTGGAGTCCTCCCCCATGCACGTCACCACCCTCGACCGGGCCGCGCTGCTACGCGGCCGGGTGGCGGTCTACCTGCTCTTCCTGCTCTCGGGCATGGCCATCGGCACCTGGACGGCACGCATCCCGTCGATCAAACAGGGGCTGGGGCTGAGCGAGGGCGAGCTCAGCCTCGGGCTGCTCGGCATCGCCGCCGGGGCGATCGCCGGCATGCAGGTGGTCGGCCGCCTGGTCGACCGCCACGGCAGCGTCAAGGTGATGCTGCCGATGGCCTTCGCCCAGGGCCTCGTGCTGATCCTGCCCGCCCTCATGCCGAACCTGGCCGGCCTGGCCGTCGCGCTGTTCGCCTTCGGGGCGGTGCACGGCACGCTGGACGTGGCGATGAACGCCAACGCCGTCGAGATCGAGCAGGCCACCGGCCGCCCGATCATGTCGTCCTTCCACGCCGTGTTCAGCATCGGCGGCTTCCTCGGCGCCGCCACCGGAGGGCTGCTCGCCCAGGCCGCGCTCGGCCCGGGGGCGACGTTCACCGCGGTCGCCGCCGTGATCGTCGCGCTCGCGCTCTGGGCCGCCCGCTGGGCGCTGTCCCTGACCGCGCACGCCGCCCCCGCCGGGACCGGGCCGGCGACCGGCGGGGGCGGCGGGGTGCTGCTGCTGGGCGTCCTGGCCTTCTGCTGCATGATCGGCGAAGGGGCCGCGGCCGACTGGAGCTCGGTCTACCTGAGCGAGAGCCTCAACAGCTCCGACGGGTTCGCCGCCGCCGCCTACGCCGCCTTCTCGATCATGATGACCGCGGGCCGCCTCGCCGGCGACAGGCTGGCCACCCTGCTGGGGCCGGTCAACCTGGTGCGCGCGTGCGGGGCGCTGGCCGCCTGCGGACTCGGCCTGGGCCTGCTCGCCGACCACCAGATCGCCGCGGTGATCGGTTTCGGCTGCTTCGGAGCCGGACTGTCCTGCATCGTCCCACAGGTCTTCTCCGTGGCCGGCCGGCGCGACCCGGCCCGGGCCGGGAAGGCGCTGGCCCGGGTGGCGAGCCTGGGCTACGTGGGATTCCTCAGCGGGCCCGTGCTGATCGGTGGTGCCGCCGAGCTGATCGGCCTGCCCCGCGCGCTGGCCGTCCCCGCCCTGTTGGCCTTTTTCGTCGCCCTGGCGGCCGGCGCGCTCAGGACCCCGCCCTTTACAAAGTAGATCAATAGATCGCGATCTCAGGGCAGCAGGAGGGAGACGATGCCCAGGGCCGCGCAGACGCCCAGGATGCGCAGCATCGGCCAGCGCAGCGCGAACGTCATCACCAGGGCCGCGGCGGTGATGACCAGCGCCACGACGTTGACGGTGGCGACTTCGGGAAGCTGAACGTGCAGCGGCCCCCAGGTGTGGACGCGGGTGACCGCGAACAGGGTGTGCTGGGCGAAGTACAGGGCCAGGTTGGCGATGACGCCGACGACCGCGGCGGTGATGCCGGTCAGGGCGGCGCCGATCGCGGCGTTGTGGCGCAGCCGCTCGATGTGGGGGGCGCCCAGGAAGATGAACAGGAAGCAGGGCACGAAGGTGACCCAGGTGGTCAGCAGGGCGCCCAGCAGCGCGCCCGCCCAGGGGTCGAGCATGCCGGGATCGCGGAAGGCGCCCAGGAAGGCGACGAACTGCACGACCATGATGAGCGGTCCGGGGGTCGACTCGGCCAGCGCCAGGCCGCGCACCATCTCACCGGGGGTGAGCCAGGCGTAGGTCTGGACGGCCTGCTGGGCGACGAAGGCCAGCACCGCGTAGGCACCGCCGAAGGTGACCAGGGCGGTGCCGGAGAAGAACAACCCCTGGGTGGTGAAGACGCTGCCGGTGCCGGTGAACACCGCGACGGCGGCCACCGGCAGCCACCAGGCGACCAGGCCGGCGGCCAGGATCCTGGCCGCCGAACGCCAGCTGGGGGTGGCGTGGTGCAGGGCGTCATCGGAGATCAGCGGCGCGGGCCCTTCGCCGGCCCCGTGCCCGCCACCGCCCTTCTTCACCAGGGCGGGCCTGAGCCTGTACACCACCCAGCCGATGAGCGCGGCCACGGCGACCACGACGGGGAAGGGAACCGCGAACAGGGCGAGCGCGGCGAAGGCGGCCACCGCGATGGCGACGAAGAGCGGGTGGGTCAGCGAGCGCCTGGCGACCCGGATGACGGCCTGGGCCACGATGGCCAGCACGGCCGGCGCGATCCCGGCGAACAGGGCGGTCACCACGGAGGTGTCCTGCCAGATGACGTAGACGGCCGACAGGGCCAGCAGCGCGAGCATGCCGGGCAGGACGAACAGGGTGCCGGCCACCAGGCCGCCGCGGGTGCCGTTCAGCAGCCAGCCGACGTAGATGGCCAGTTGCTGGGCCTCGGGACCGGGCAGCAGCATGCAGTAGTTGAGGGCGTGGTTGAAGCGCTGCTGGCCGATCCAGCGTTTCTCCTCCACCAGGGTGCGCTGCATGACCGCGATCTGCCCGGCCGGGCCGCCGAAGGTCTGCAGGGAGATGCCGAACCAGGCGCGCACCGCCTGGCGGAACGGGATCACGTCGCCGGGGGTCCCGGAGTCCGTGGCCCGCGTCTGGGAGTCTGTCATGGGTTCTCCGGTTCAGGCGGGTGGGCGGCCGAGCAGGAAGGCCCGCCGGTAGTACTCGTACAGTCCGTCGAACAGCGGGCCGGTCAGTTCCAGGACGCGCTCGTCGTCGCAGGTCATCGACAGCCCGCGCAGGCCGACGTCCAGGCCCGGGGCCTCGGGGGCGTCGTAGCGCTCGTCGTCGACGTCGGCCTCGTGCACGATCTCGGCGACCTTCCACAGCACCGGGTCGGTCAGCTCGTAGGTGCGCAGGATCGTCTCGAAACTGCAGTCGGCGCCGTGGTGGGACAGCCTGGCGCCGCGCATGTCGAACGGGGTCGCGTCGGCCGGCACCTGGGCCGGTCGTCGACGAACACGAAGCGCGCCTCGGCGTCGAGGTGGCGGCGGATCAGCCAGGCGCACGCCGCCCGGTCGATGTGCACCCCCGCCCGGGTCGCCCACCTCATCGCGGGCCCGCCTTCGGTGCCGGCGTCGTCCCGGCGTCTCGCGCCCCGCCGGCCGCCGGGCCGTCACCGGCCTCCCCTGCCTCCCGGTCGTCACCGCGGCGGGCGGGCACCTGCTCGGGCGCGGTCAGGGCGCGGACCGCCCGGTGGGCCGGCTCGCGTTCGGCGGGGGCGAAGAAGTCGCGGCGGCCGATGCGGCGTAGCTCCGCGCGCAGCCGGCCCGCCACCCGCGAGCGCTCCCCCGCTCCGGCGTTCTCGGCGGCGCGGGCCGCGGCGACGACCGCCAGGTACTCGGCGCGGCGAGCCGCCTGCATCTGCTCGGCGATCGCCCGCTCCTGGGCGGTACCGGCCGGGGTGGCCAGCCAGACCATGGCGGTGCCGTCCGCGGCGCCGATCTCCTCGGCGATCCATTCGAGCTGCTCACGGGTGCGCGCGTCGGCGGGCAGCGCCACCAGGCCGTCGCCCAGCCGGGCCACCCCCAGCCGGTCCAGCTTGCGCCAGACGGCGATGCGCGGTGCCGAGGGTTCGCGCGGGATCCGGTAGGCCAGCAGCACCCATCGCCCCGCCGGGGCCGGGGGGGCCGGGGGGGCCGGGGGTTCGTGCTCCACGAAGCACTCCTCGAGATCGGTAACCACGGTTACAGTAGCCGTGGTTACAGTCCCAGGGGAAGAGCATCCGGCGAGATGCTCGCCCGGTGGAGACGTACCGCCAACAACGCGGCTCGCGAGGGGCATCGGAACGAGACCGCACGCCAAGAAATGATCTTGAGGGTGTGGCGGGCCCTCCGGCGGCCGGACGGGGCCCGGGTCAGCTCGTGCCGCGCGGGACCAGTCGCAGCCGCAGCGCCACCTCGCGGGCGGTCGCGGGCCGGTCGAGCCGTTGGATGAGCAGTTCCATCGCGGCGTGCCCGGACTCCTCCAGGGGCCGGCGCACGGTGGTGAGATCAAGGGCGTCGGCCAGGTCGCTGTCGTCGAGGCCGACCACCGCCAGGTCGCCGGGGACGGCGAGGCCGACGGTGCTCGCACGCGATCCCGAGTCGTAGGAGGTCACAGCAGCGACAGGGCCCGGGCGGCGACCCCGGCCATGCCCAGACGCTCGGCCAGGCGCAGCGCGCGGCGGAGCAGGCGGGCGGGATCCCCTTCGGAGCCTCCGCGGGAGTCTTCGGAGACGTTCCCCGAGGCGCCTGCGCCCTCTCGCAGGCGCAGCGCCCTGGCACGGTCGAGGTGGAGGTGCGCGATCAGCGGTGAGGCGGCGCCGGCGAGCGGGAGCGCCTCGTCGAAGCACCGCAGCGCCTCCTCGGCGTCCCCCTCGGCCAGCGCGAGCAGCCCGAGATAGCGATCCGTCGGCCCCAGCAGGATCGTGGGCCACCCGGCGAGCGCGATCTGCCCCCGATGGGCCGACAACCGCTCTCGCACGAGGGCGCCGCACCGCGACAGCTCGGGATCGCCGTGGCCGGCCTCGAGGAGAAGCGCGCACGACTCGGCCAGCAGAGCCAGCGTCGGAACCGACCACCCGTCGGGCGGCAGCGCGCCGAGATCGGAGGTCTCGCGGAAGAACGCCCTCAACCGGTCCCTCGCGTCCTCGTGCCCGCCGATCTCGCAGAGCGCCAGGATGAGCGCCGCGCGCCAGATCGGGAAGTACTCGTACTCCACCACCTGCCTGGCGAGCCCGGAGCCGAAGAGCTCCCCCAGCCTTCCCTGCTCGCGCAGCAGCCAGTAGTGCTGCCCGATCAGCGTCTGCCGCAGGGTGTCGGCGGCCGCTCCCCCGCCCTCACCCTCCTCGAGCTGCTTCCACTCGGCCAGGACGCGCTCCTCGGCGCGGCCGAACTCCCCGTGCCACACGTCCATCAGCGTGTCGAGGGTGGTCTGCAGCCAGGGGCCGAACACCCGGTGGTTGCGCGCGACGTGCCTGCGGTGACCGGCCACGGTGGCGGCGGCCTCTCTCAGGCGGCCCAGCCGCAGCTGGTCGATCGTGAGGGCGACCATGGCCTCGCTGCGAAAGTGCGCGGACGCCGCCTGGATGCTCGCCTCCTGGAGCCGCTCGGCGATGCCCAGCAGCTCCTTCGGGTGCGCGAAGTCGTACAGGCCCCATCTGCACTCGTTCAGCACCTCGCAGCGGATGAGCGGCCCGGCCCCGGACTCCTCCAGCTCGCGCAGCGTCGCGCGGGCCAGTTCCACCCCGGGCCGCAGGCCGGCGTACGTGGGGTCGAGGCTGTCGCTGACCGCCATCGTCAGCTTGTGGGCGAGATGCGCCCGCAGCTGCAGCCGCAGCGGGACCGCCTCCTCGCCGGTGTCGTCGCGGAGCGCCTCCAGGCTGCCGCTCAGCACGTGCAGCAGCTGCCGGTCGGCCTGTCCGGGGTCCGACCAGCGGCGCGCCAGCCTGATCGCCGCCACCGCCGCGAGCCTCGGCAGGCTCTCGCCGTCGCGGTGGGCCCGCAGGTACAGACGCTCGGCCTCCTCCAGGTCACCGGCGTCGTTGCGCGCGTCCCCCAGCGTGATCAGCAGGCTCACCCGGGTCTCGGCGTCGCACCGCAGCTCCAGCCCGGCCAGCGCCCACGTGATCGCCCCCTCGGTGGCGAAGCCGCGCTGCTGCGCCCGCGCGGCTCCCAGGCAGGCCGCGGCGACACGTTCCTGGGACAACCCGCTGCCCGAGGAGCGGGCGTGTTCGGCGACGCGCACCGGCAGCGCCGGGTCGATCCAGCCGTCCCCGCCCGTCCGCGCCATCCGCTCGTCCAGGATCTCGAACGCCCGGCGGTGCAGCTCCATGGCCAGTTCCGGATGGCGCCTCAGCTCCTGGAGCAGGCTCTCCCTGGCCGTGTCGTGGCCGAAGCGCAGCCCCTGGTGGTCGACGACCGTTCCGGCCGTCACGGCCACCGCGCGCCTGCGGTTCGCCTCCCGGGTGTCGAGGTCCAGCATGCCCGCGACGAGCTCGGGGTCGATCTCCCGGCCCAGGGCGGTGACGGCCGCCGCGGCGAGCCAGCGGAACATCGGGCTGGAGGCGGTGTCGTGCCGCGGGCGGTCGCGGGGAAGGTCACCGGCCTCGGTGATCCGGCACAGGTCCAGCGGCAGCCCTCCGGTCTCGTCCACGGCCCTGCCGGTCTCGGCGCGTGTCGGTTCGCGTCCCCACGCCGCGCCCAGCCACTCCGCCACCTCCTCGGCCCCCAGCCGGGACAGGGCCAGCACGTCCATCCGTCCCCGCCGGCGCGACGGCTCGGAGCGGTCGGTGAGCACGAAGCCGACCGGGGCCTCCCCGAGGGCCTCCCGCACGTTGTGCAGCAGTTCCTCGGCGTCGGAGCGCAGCAGGTGGGCGTCGTCGAAGACGACCAGGAGACCGGCGCCGGCGGTCAGGCGCAGCAGGGAGACCAGGAGGGCGACCAGCCGCCGCGGGTCGCGTTCGTGGCCGGGCCCGCCGAGCGAGACGAACAGGCCCGCCGACATCAGGCCCTCCAGCGTCTCGCGCTCCTCGGCGCCTATCGGGACGGCCGGGCCGGCCAGGTCGCGCCGCAGGTCCTCCCAGAGGGTCCCGACCAGCACCCGCCACGGCTGCAGGTCGCCGAGCTCCTGGCACGGGACGGTCACCATGCGCACCCTGGGGGGCAGGAGCACGGCCAGCTCCTCCACCAACCTGGTCTTGCCGACCCCGGGGACTCCGCAGACGGCCAGGGCCACCGGCTCGCCGCGTTCGAGCCGCCCGGCCAGCGCGGAGAGCCGGAGGATCTCGTCCCTGCGGCCGATCAGGGACCGCGGGCCGCCGTGACCGTAGGCGTGCCCGCAGGCGCGGGCGGCGGGCGGCGACGGCGGGCGGCCGAGGCCGTGCCCGCGCAGGGCCAGCAGGTCCTGCGCCCGGCTCACCGCGTCGTCCCCCGGGGAGATCGCGCGGCGCCGCTCGATCAGCTCCCTCGCGGTGACCGCCCCCTCGTCGCGCAGGGTGATGAGGAAGCGCAGCAGCCACAGCGGTCCGCTGTCCTCCTGCCCTTCGGCGGCGACCTCTCCGGCGAGGAACGCCGCGTCGCCCAGCAGGTCGAGCCGGATGGCGACGCGGGCGGCGAGCCTGATCAGCTCCCGGCGCCGCTCCCGCAGCCCGGCGTGGTAGCTCTCGCAGACCCTGGGCGGGATCCACCCGCCCGCCAGCGACGCGAACGGGTCGCCGGACCACTCCCCGAGGGCCTCGCGCAGCGTCCGCAGGGACGCGGCGAGGTCGCCCCGCTCCAGCAGCGTCCGCCCGTCGCGCAGGTACGCCTCGAACCTCCGCGTGTCGACGACGGCGGCGAGGCGGCCCGGCGCGTCCTCGACCAGCTCGTAGACGTGCGAGCGCCTGGCCCGCGGGATGTCCAGCCCGCTGCCGCGCAGCAGCCCGCGCAGCCGCGAGACCGGCGGCGCCACCTCCACGTGCCTGCCGGAGGAGGGCTCCGACAGCCCGGCGGCCAGGGCGGCCGGGGAGATCGGGCCGCGGGCGGAGACCAGCATCGCCAGTGTCTTCGCCAGCTGCGGGTTGATCTCCTGCGGCACCCCGTCGATCACGATGTCCACCGCACCGAACAACCTGATCTCGAAGCTCGCCACGTCCACCGCCCGGGAGGATCGATTCGTGTTTTTTCCGGCGACGGCTCCGGCTGCAAGGTCGTCGCAAGGTCGTCGGCCCCATCGTGGGGACGAGCGTGGAAAGCAGCTCGAAGCGCTCGACAACGATGTCACAGGAGACGAGCGCATGGCCAAGATCGAGGATTTTTCCATCGGCCCGCCGGGCGACGGCCCGCAGAGAAAGGCCAGGGAGAATGTCCGGCGCGAGAGAAGTGCTGAATCAGATAAACCACTAAGTGTGGCAATAATGGGACAAACAGGAGTAGGTAAGACGTCGCTCCTGAACTGCCTGTTCGGCACCGATCTCGCCGTCGGTCACGTCCGGCCGGTCACCCGGAGACCGGAGCCGGTCTCGGTACCCGGCGCCTCGGGCCACATGCTGACCTTCTGGGACATGCCGGGGATCGGGGAGTCCGCCGTCGCCGACGAGACCTACCTGGCCATGTACCTGGAGAGGCTGATCCAGTGTGACGTCGTCATCTGGGCCTTCCACGCCGACAGCCGCTCCACCGCCTACGACGAGCAGTGCCTGAGCGGGCTGCTCGACGGTGTCGCGGTCGAGACGCGGCGGCTCATCATGAGCAAGCTGACCTTCCTCCTCACCAAGGCGGACACCCTGACCCCGCCCCCGTGGATCTTCGACATGCGGGGGGATCGGGGCACCTTCGCCCCCGGCGGGGCGCTCCGGCGCCGTTTGGAGGAAAAGGCCGCCTACTACGAGAGCGTCTTTCTCGAACCCCGCGCGGACATCCTTCTCACGAGCACCTACGGCACCGGGGAGTTCACCGTCTCCGACGAAAGGCTCGGCTTCGACCGGCGCGGTGTCCACTACCGCGGCCATTTCTCACAACAGGTGTGCGACGAGTACTCGGAGCGTCATCCGGCGCACCGGGAGGTTTTCTCCCGCCTGCGCGACAACCATCGCGTGCTGCCCTGCTCGGCGCTGTTCAGGTTCAACCTCACGCGGCTGATGACCGGCGTCGTGAACAGGCTCGGCCCCACGGCCGTCTTCCGTTTCCGGCGCCTTCTCCAGGACGTGGACGACCTCGGCGGCGTGCCGGTGGCCACGGCGCGCACCTACGGCAACCTGATGATCTGGGACGGCGAACGCGGCGCCAAGGCGTTCGACCTCACCGAGATCCCCCTTTGAGGACTTCGCGGAGAGGTGAGAGGCCGTGGGAACCGGCCGGACGGGGTCCGGCCGGTCGGGGGCGCCCGGGGCCGCCGGGGCACCGGCGGCCCCGGGTCGGGAGTCCCGAGGGGCGGGGGGTCAGGCCGTACGGAGCCAGACGGCGGTGTCGGAGGGGAGCAGGTCCCCCTCCAGCGGGCCGCTGGCCAGCAGGACCGACTCGTGCTCGGGCAGGGAGACCGGCTCCCGGCCGAGGTTGACCACGCAGACCAGACCCGACTCCCGGCGGAAGGCCAGCACCCCGTCCTGGGCGTCCAGCCAGGTCAGCGTGCCGTCGCCGAGCAGCTCGCGGCGCAGGTGCAGCCCGGTGCGGTAGAGGGTGAACATGGACGTGGGGTTGGCGGCCTGCGCCTCGGCCGTCAGCGCCTTCCACTCCAGCGGCTGCGGCAGCCACGTCGGCCCGGCGCCGAACCCGAACGGCGGCTCGTCACCCGACCACGGCAGCGGCACCCGGCAGCCGTCGCGGCCGCGGTCGGTGCGGCCCGAGCGGATCCAGATCGGGTCCTGGCGCAGGTCGTCGGGGATGTCCTCGACCTCCGGCAGCCCCAGCTCCTCGCCCTGGTAGACGTAGAGGCCGCCGGGCAGCGCCATCGCCAGCAGCGCGGCCGCGCGCGCCCTGCGCTCGCCCAGCACAGGGTCGGAGGGCATGCCGTGCTTGCGGTCGGCGTGGCTGAAGGAGGTGTCGGCCCTGCCGTACTTGGTCACCGGGCGGGTCACGTCGTGGTTGGACAGCACCCAGGTGGGGGGAGCGCCCAGCGGGGTGTGCGTGGCCAGGGTCAGGTCGATCGACCCGCGCAGCGCGGCCGCGTCCCAGGTGCACGCCAGGAAGTCGAAGTTGAACGCGGTGTGCATCTCGTCGGGGCGCAGGTACTGGGCGAACCGCTCCTGGTCGGGCAGCCACACCTCGCCGATCAGGATCCTGTCGTCGTACTCCTCGGCCACCCTGCGCCAGCCGCGGTAGATCTCGTGGACGCCGTCGAGGTCGGTGTAGGCCTCCTCGCCTCCCAGGCTGTCCATGTCCTTGACCAGCAGGGCGGCCGAGTCGATCCGGATGCCGTCCACCCCCCGGTCGAACCAGAACCGCAGCACGTCGTGGAACTCCTCGACGACCTCCGGGTTGTCCCAGTTGAAGTCGGGCTGCTCGGGGGCGAACAGGTGCAGGTACCACTCGCCGTCGGCGATCCGGGTCCACGCGGGGCCACCGAAGATCGACTGCCAGTCGTTGGGCGGCAGCTCGCCGCTCTCCCCCCGACCCGCGCGGAAGTGGAAGCGCTCCCGCTCGGCGGAGCCCGGCCCGGCCTCCAGCGCCTGCAGGAACCACTTCTGCCGGTCGGAGCCGTGGTTGGGGACGATGTCGGTGATCGTCTTGATGCCCAGGGCGTGCGCCTCGGCGATGAACTCCTCCGCCTCGGCGAGCGTGCCGAACGACGGCTCGATGTCACGGTAGTCGGCCACGTCGTACCCACCGTCGGCCATCGGCGACGGGTACCAGGGGTTGAGCCAGATCGCGCCGACGCCCAGGTCGGAGAGGTACGGCAGGCGCGCGCGGAGTCCCGCGAGGTCGCCGATGCCGTCGCCGTTGCCGTCGGCGAAGCTCCGGAGATAGACCTGGTAGATCGCGGCTCCCCGCCACCACGTTTCGGACATGCTGGAACAACTCCTTAGTAGTTGTGGGTGGGTGACGAGGTCAGCCCTTGAGGCTGCCGGCGGTGAGACCGGCCATGATGCTGCGCTGGAAGACGAAGAAGACGATCATTGTCGGGATGCTCGCGATCACCAGCGAGGCGATCAGCACGTTCTGCGGCATCTGCGCCGAGAGCGAGGCGATGCCCACGCTGATCGTCATCTTCTCCCCGTCCGGCAGCACCAGCAGCGGCCAGACGAAATCCTTCCAGACGTTGACCACGGAGAGGATGGACACCACTCCGAGGATCGGCCGGGAGACGGGCAGCACGATCGACCAGAGGATACGCGCCGGAGAGGCGCCGTCGATCTGGGCGGCCTCCAGCAGTTCCCTGGGGATCGAGTCGAAGAAACGCTTGAGCAGGAAGATGAAGAACCCGTTGGCCGCGGCGGGAAGCCAGATCACCCACGGGGTGTTCAGCAGGTCCCAGCCGAAGATCGGCATGTCCTTGACCGTCAGGTAGGCGGGCAGCAGGATGACCATCGGCGGGATCATGAGCGTGGCCAGCATCATGCCCAGGACCAGGTTGCCCAGCACCGGCCGCAGCTTCGACAGCGCGTAGGCGGCCGAGACGTCGACGGCGAGCGTGAACAGCCAGGCGCCGCCGGCGTAGATGACGGTGTTGGTGAGGAACAGCCCCAGGTCCAGCTGGTCCCACGCCTCGGCGTACACCCCGAAGTCGAACGACGTCGGGAAGAAGCTCGGCGGGATCTGGGCGAGCTCCTCGGGGGTCTTGAGCGCGCCGGTGACCATCCAGTAGAGGGGGAACACGAACACGGCGGTGAACAGGAGCACCACGAAGGTCAGCACGGCGCGGTAGATCCACCGCCCGTGCGGGGTGGTGAGGGTGTGCGGGGAGACCAGGCTCCGGAACTCCCTGGCCGGTTCCTTGGGCTTGCGCGGCCGCCGGGCCTTCTTCCCGGAGCCCCGCTCCGGCGGCGGGGCGGGAGCCGGGCGAGGTGGTTGAACGGTGAGGTTCGACATCGGCTCAGCTGCCTCCTTAGCTCTGGTTGTCCCGCGACAGGCGCAGGTAGAAGGCGGAGAACACCATCAGCACGACCATGAGCATCAGCCCGAGCGCGCCTCCGGCGCCGAAGTCGCCGAAGTTGAAGGCGTACTGGTACATGAGGTAGGCGACGGTGAGCGTCGCGTTCTCCGGGCCGCCGCCGGTGAGCAGGTACGGCTCGATGAAGACCTGCATGGTCGCCACGATCTGCAGCAGCAGCATCACCAGCAGGATGAGCCTGGTCTGCGGGATCGTCACGTGCCAGACCCGCTTGAAGAGCCCGGCGCCGTCCAGCTCCGCGGCCTCGTACAGCTCGCCGGGGATGCTCTGCAGCGCGGCGAGGTAGATCAGCGTGCCGGTTCCCAGGTTCATCCAGGTGGAGACGATGACGAGGGAGATGAGCGCGGTGTCGGTGGAGTCGAGCCAGCTCAGGGCCGGCAGGTGCGCCAGGTCCAGGATCTGGTTGAACAGGCCGGCGCCCGGGTCGTAGAACCACTTGAACAGCAGCACCCCGACGGCGGGCGGCAGCATCACCGGGAGGTAGACGATGAACCGCAGGTAGGCCCGCGCGTGCCGCAGCTCGTTCAGGACGATCGCCGCCACGAACGGGACGACGTAGCCGAACACGAGTGCCAGGCCGGTGAAGGCGATGGTGTTGATCCACGCCTGGGCGAACGCCGAGTCCTCGGTCACGGTACGGAAGTTGTCCAGGCCGACCCAGGTGGGGTCGTCGACGAAGTTCGTCTGCTGGAAACTGAGCAGGACCTCCCTCACCATGGGGTACCAGGAGAAGAAGGCGAAGCAGATCAGCGCCGCGCACAGGAACCCGTAGGCGGTCAGGTTGCGTTGCAGCCCTCGCCGGAACGCTCCCGGCTTTCGCCGCCGTGGACCTTTCACGGTCATAGTGGTCATCGGTTGACTCCCGATATCGACATGAGTGCCGGGGTGCCGGGCGACGGGCCGGCCCCCCCGGGGGGAGAAAGGGAGCGGGACATAG
>NZ_JBFAAE010000050.1:0-66456 GCF_040639575.1 Streptosporangium sp. NPDC023825
GGGAGTGTCCGCCACCGGCCCGTACGCCCGCCGGAGGGCCGCCGTCGCCACGCCGGCCCCGGTCGACGCCGGTCGACGCCGGCTGTACCGGCTACACCGGTGACAGGGCCGGGTCGTCCGACCGCGAGGCGGGCGGCGGGGGCGGCGGGGTGTCGTCGCCGTGCTCGTCGTCGAGGAGGGTCGTCTCGTCGAACGGCGCCTTGCCCGCCAGCACCTCGGTCGCGCGCTCCCGGTCGAACTCGCCCGTCCAGGTGCCGATCAGGACGGTGGCGACCGCGTTGCCGGCGAAGTTGGTCAGCGCCCGCGCCTCGGACATGAAGCGGTCGATGCCGACGATGAGGCCGACGCCGTCGACCAGGTCGGGGCGGTGGGACTGCAGGCCGCCCGCGAGGGTGGCCAGGCCCGCGCCGGTGACCCCGGCGGCGCCCTTCGACGCGATCATCATGAACACCAGCAGGGAGACCTGCTCGCCGAAGGCGAGCGGGGCGCCGGTGGCGCTCGCGACGAACAGCGTGGCCATGGTGAGGTAGATGGCCGTGCCGTCCAGGTTGAAGGAGTACCCGGTCGGCACGGTGATGCCGACGACGGGCTTGCTCACGCCGAGGTGCTCCATCTTGGCGATCAGGCGGGGCAGGGCCGACTCCGACGACGAGGTCGACAGGATCAGCAGGAACTCCCTGCCCAGGTAGCGCAGCAGCGAGAACAGGCCGATCCGCGCCACCAGCCAGAGCATCGGGCCGAGGACGACGAACACGAAGAGCACGCAGGTCAGGTAGAAGGCGAGCATGATGACGCCGAGGCTCCTGAGCGCGTCCAGGCCGGTGGCTCCGACGACCGCGGCTATCGCGCCGAAGGCGCCGACCGGGGCGGCCCACATGATCATGGCGAGGATCCGGAAGACGAGCCGCTGGATGTGCGTGATGCCGTTCAGGATGGGCTTGGCGCGCTCGCCCATCGCCTGCAGGGCGAAGCCGGTGAGCAACGCGACCAGGAGGGTCTGCAGCACCTGGCCCTCGGTGAACGCCGACACCAGCGTGGTCGGGATGATCCCGAGCAGGAACGACACCGTGTCGGTCTCGCCGCCCTTGGCCGCCTCGGCCTCGGCGGCCTTGCGGAGCTCGTCGGTGAGCTGCAGGCCCTGCCCGGGGTCGACCAGGTTGCCCACGAGCAGGCCGATGCCCAGCGCGACGGTCGACATGGCGATGAAGTAGCCGAGCGCGAGGCCGCCGACCCGGCCGACCTTGGCGGCCTTGGTGACCGATCCGACACCGAGCACGATGGTGCAGAAGATGATGGGGCTGATCATCATCTTGATCAGGGCGACGAAGGCGGTGCCGAGCGGCTTCAGGGCCAGGCCGACATCGGGGGCCGCGAACCCGATCGCGATACCCGCGACCACGGCGACGATGACGGCGATGTACAGGTAATGTGTTTTGTCTCGGGCCGCGCTCATGCGTGCTCCACGCGCTAGAGGAAAAATCCGGTCGAGCGACTATCTCCGGCCCTGTGATCCAAGTCACCATTGCGTCCATTTTGTTCGTGAACTTGCGGAAGCTTCCCAGACGCGTACGCGACTGGAGCCTGGCCAGGCAGATGCTGGCCCTCCAGATCGTCGTCGTAGGCGTCACCGTGACCGGTGGCGCCCTGCTGGCGTTCCTGCAGATGCGCGACCTGCTCGTCGAGGAGGCCACCGGCACCGCAAGGGCGGTGACCGTCAGCGTGGCCGACTCCCCCTCCGTCCTCGCCTCCCTGGGCGACCCCGCCGCCCTGCAGCCGTACGCGGAACGGGTGCGGCGGGAGACCGGGGTCGACTTCATCACGATCATGAGCCTCGACGGCGTGCGCTACACGCATCCCAACCCCGCCGAGATCGGCCGCCGCTTCCTCGGCAACACCGCGCCCGCCCTGGCGGGGCGGGTCTTCACCGAGACCTACACCGGCACGCTCGGTCCCTCGGTCCGCGCCGTCGCCCCGGTCCGCGACGCCCGCGGCGAGGTACGGGCCCTGGTCAGCGGGGGCATCACCATCAGCAAGATCAGCGTCAGGCTCCGCGGGCAGATCACCGGCGCCGTGCTGATCGGCCTGCTCGGCCTGTCCGTCGGCGGGGCGGGCACCTACCTGGTCGGGGCCCGGCTGCGCCGCCAGACCCACGGGATGGGCCCCGCCGAGCTGAGCCGGATGTACGAGTACCACGACGCGATCCTGCACGCCGTACGGGAAGGACTGCTGCTCGTCGACGACGCGGGCACGGTGACGCTCTGCAACGACGGCGCCAGGGAGCTTCTGGGCCTGGCGGGCGAGGTGAACGGCAGGCACGTCACCCGGCTGGGCCTTCCCCCCTCGCTGGGCGAGCGGCTGGCGGTGACCGAGAACCGTACCGACGAGATCCACATGACCGGGGAGCGGACGCTGGTGGTGAACGCGGCGGTGGTCCGCTCCGGCAACCGCTCGCTCGGCACCGTGGTCACCCTTCGCGACCACACGGAGCTGCAGTCCCTGACCGGGCAGCTCAACGCCGAGCGCGGCTTCGCCGACTCCCTGCGGGCCGCCGCGCACGAGTCGGCCAACCGGCTGCACACGGTCATCACCCTCGTCGAGCTGGGCCGCGCCGAGCAGGCGGTGGCGTTCGCGACCGAGGAGATCAAGGCCGCGCAGCAGCTCACCGACCGGGTGGTGGGCGCCGTGCGCGAGCCCGTGCTCGCCGCGCTGCTGCTGGGCAAGAGCGCCGAGGCCGGGGAGCGGGGGGTGGAGCTGTCGATCACCCCGGACAGCGAGCTCGACGACCTCGGCCTGGACACCCGCGACCTGGTGACGATCGTCGGCAACCTGATGGACAACGCGGCGGACGCGGCCATGGCGGGCACCCGGCCCGCGCGGGTGGAGGTGCGGCTGCGCGCCGACGAGACGACCTTCGTGATCAGCGTGGCGGACAGCGGCCAGGGCCTCGACCCTGCGACGGCGGGCGAGGCCTTCCGGCGGGGATGGACCACCAAGGGCGACGGCCGCGGCCTCGGCCTGGCCATGGTGGGCCAGGCGGTCCGCCGCATGGGCGGGACGATCGAGGTCGGCGGGACGGGCGAGCCGGGCCGGGCGGCGGGGACGGGACCGGCCGAGGCGGGGCGGGCGCTCGAGCCGGGCCCGGCCGTACCGGGCACGGCCGCGGAGACCGCCCGCGCGGGCGAGGCGGGTGCCGGGCGACCGGCGGAGAACGGGACGGGCGCGGTGTTCACCGTACGGCTGCCGCTGCGGGGGAAGGGCACCTCATGATCTCGGTACTGGTCGTCGAGGACGAGGAGATCACCGCCGAGGCGAACCGGGTCTTCGTGGAGCGGGTGCCCGGCTTCCGGGTGGCGGGAGTGGTCAGGTCCGGCGGCGACGCGCTGCGCTTCCTGCGGCGCCACCCCGTCGACCTGATCCTGCTCGACCTCTACCTGCCGGACATGCACGGGCTGGAGGTGTGCCGGGCACTGCGGGCGGCGGGCGTGATGTCGGACGTCATCGCCGTCACCTCGGCGCGGGACCTGTCGGTGGTCAGGTCGGCCGTCTCCGTCGGCGTGGCCCAGTACCTGCTCAAACCGTTCACCTTCGCCTCGCTGAACGAGAAGCTCACCCGCTACGCCGAGTTCCGGTCGTCGGTGGAGGGCGTGGGAGAGGCGAGCGGTCAGGGCGAGGTGGACCGCGCGCTGGCGGCGCTGCGGGGCCCGGCGCAGAACCTTCTGCCGAAGGGGATGACGCAGGCCACCCTCGACGCCGTGCTGGCGGAGCTGCGCAAGTCCCCCGGCGGCCTGTCGGCCCAGACCGCCGGGGCGGCGATCGGCGTCTCCCGGGTGACCGCCCGCCGTTATCTGGAGCATTTGACGGAGAGCGGGATCACACACCGGGTGCCCCAGTACGGTGGCCTCGGACGGCCTGAGCTGCTCTACCGGATCATTTGAGGCCCCGCCGGGGCACGGTGACCCCGGAACTGGTAGGAAAAAGGCAGCCCGCCCTGCCACCCGCGGGCAAAGGAGCGCAGCATGGCCTTTTTCACTGTCTCATCAAGCCTGCTCGGGACGGCGTTCGTCGTCCGGGCACTCGGAGAACTCGACTACCACCACTCCCCCGCCCTGCGGGCGGAGATGGACAAGGCATGGGCCGCCGAGCCGCCCTCCCTGGTCGTGGCCGACGTCGCGGGTCTCACCTTCTGTGACTCCACCGGGGTCGCCGAGCTGATCCTGGCGCTCCGGCAGAGCCGCACCCTGGGCATCCGGCTCGCCCTCGTCGGCGTGCACGGCACCCTGGAGCGGATCCTCACCATCACCGGCCTGCGCTCCTCCTTCGAGGTCTTCGCCTCCGTCGAGGAGGCGCTGCAGAAGGCCTGATCAGCTGTTGCCCTGGTCCATCGGCACGCGGGGCGCGTCGATGATGACGTCCGAGAAGATGTCGACCACCAGGGCGATCACGCCGCCGATCGCGATGATCCCGGCCCCGACCCAGAAGAACGTCCAGTTGGGGCCGAGGCACAGGGCGACACCCCCCACGGTGAACCCCAGCAGGATGACGATCACCGCGAGCCAGGACTTGGGGCTTCCCCCGTGACTTCCAGCCATGAGTCTTTCCTCTTTCTGTTCTCTGATTCTCCGCGAATCAGTGATGCGCGCCGTCCGCCGCGGCGATCACCTGTGTCAGTGACCGGTGGAGCTCCTGGAGCTCCTCCAGGTTCATACCCAGACGCTCGACGATCGCCGGCGGAACCTTCTCCGCCTCGCCCCGCAGCCTGTGGCCCTCCGGTGTGAGCGAGACGGCCAGGACACGCTGGTCCTGGCTGTCACGCCGCCTCCGGATGTAGCCGACGGCCTCGAGACGCTTCAGCAGCGGGGACAGCGTACCGGGGTCGAGTCTCAGTAGCTTGCTCAGCTCCTTGACCGACAGCGGTGCCCGCTCCCAGAGGGCGAGCATGACCAGATACTGGGGGTGGGTGAGCCCCATCGGTTCCAGCAGGGGCCGGTAGAGCCCGATGACGTTGCGCGAGGCGATCGCCAGGGCGAAGCACACCTGGCGGTCCAGCTTCAGAAGATCGACCATCTCACTCACGCATGCCTCCAACCGACATAGTACGATAATTAGTGTACAAACCATTATCGCCCCAATCGTCGGCGAGTAAAGGATTCCCATGTTTCACAGCAAGCCGATCGAGGAACGGATCGCCAAGCGCCAGGCCGAGCGCTCCACCCTCAAGGAGGGCCGGCACTTCGAGCACGGCCCGGCGAAGTTCGTCTTCATCTTCGTGATCGTCTTCGTGGTCGTCGGCCACCTGGCCGGCCTGCTGCTGATGATGGCCCTGGGCATGCACTGACGTGGCCGGACGGCGCGCCGGCGAACCTCGCGGCACGCGGCCTTCCCGCACCGCTCCTCCCCCTTCCCTCAGGGCTTCCTCTCAGAGCCGAAGCGGGGGGCCTGCACGCCGGAAGGCTCCGGATGAGAGGATGATGATCCTGTTGGTCGGGGTTGGACCGCCCGATAGATCAGGAGGTCTGTAATGTCTGACGTCACGCCGGAACCCGAAGGTTCCGAAAGTTCCGACGACGAGCTGAAGCGCAAGTTCCGCGAGGCACTGGAGCGCAAGAAGCTCGCCCAGGCGGACGCGGGCTCCGGGGGCAAGGGGAAGAACTCCTCGAAGATCCACGGTGCTCACGGCCCGGCGGCGGCCAAGCGCTCCTTCCGCCGCAAGAGCGGCGGCTGAGCCGTCCTTCGAACCAGGTCCGGACCAGGGCACCCGCCCACCCGGATCTCGGCCGCCCTGCTGGCCCCCGGCCAGCGGGCGGTGCGCTCCCTCCGCAGCCGCCCGTACCCCTTGGAAGCGTCCGGAGTCTGCAATAGGCTGTGCACGTGCGTGATCTTGGTGAGGACCCCCGGCCGGCTCGAGGCGCGGTCAGCGAGGTCCGCCGCGTCGACCGGACCGCGACCCTGCACTACTCCCCCGATCTCGACGGGCTCGCCGACCCCGGCGAGATCGTCTGGGCCTGGGTCCCCTACGAGGAGGATCCGGACCGGGGCAAGGACAGGCCGCTGCTGGTCGTCGGCCGCCACGGGCGCAAGCTGCTGGCGCTGATGCTGTCCAGCCGGGCCGGCGGCGGCGACCCGGGTGACTGGCTGGAGATCGGCCCCGGCCAGTGGGACCGGGAGAACCGGGTCTCGTACCTGCGCCTGGACCGGGTCTTCACCCTCGCCGAGGGCGACATCCGCCGCGAGGGCTCCGTCCTCGACGGCGCGCGCTTCGCCCGCGTGGCCGCCGTCCTCAAGCGCACCCACGGCTGGGCCGCCGACGGCTGAGCCCGCTTCGCACCGGCCCCGGGCGGCCACCCGGCGCAAGGCACGGACACGCGAAAGCGTCCGGACACGCGAAGCACGGATACGCGAAGACGTCCGGACACGCGAAGGCACGGACACACGAAGACGTCCGGACACGCGAAGGCGTCCTATATGCACTCAGGCCGGGAAGCGCCGGGACGAATCCGGTGGAAAACGGCGGTGTGAGCCAGCATCCTGGTGTCCCATGGACGACAGACGGCTCGTTCGAGTCTCCAAATATCTCTCCAAGCACCTCAGGCACCAGCCCGAACGCATCGGGCTGGTCCTCGACCCGCAGGGTTGGGCAGACGTGGACGCCCTGCTGGCCGCCGCCGCGCGGCACGGCTTCGCGATCACCCGCGACGAGCTCGGGCAGGTGGTCGCGGGCAACGACAAGCGGCGCTTCACCGTCGAGGGCGACCGGATCCGCGCCAACCAGGGCCACTCGATAGGCGTCGACCTGGGCCTTCCCCCGGCCGAGCCACCCGAGGTCCTGTTCCACGGGACGGTGAGCGCGTACGTGGGCGCCATCCGGGAGGAGGGCCTGCGGCCGATGAACCGGCACGCCGTGCACCTGTCCCCCGACCGGGAGACCGCGACCCGGGTGGGCGCGCGGCGGGGCAGACCTGTCGTGCTGGTCGTCCGCTCGGGGGAGATGCACCGGGCGGGTCATGAGTTCCGGATCAGCGCCAACGGCGTATGGCTGGCCGCCCACGTGCCGCCCGCCCACATCTCGTTCCCCGGCTGAGGGTCTCGGCGGAACGGACTCACGGGACGGACAACGACTTCACGGAACGGCCTCACAGGACGGACCACGACTTCACGGGACGTCCCCGCCCCCCTTGGACCCCGGACCCCGGAATCTTGGGACTCCACACCCCCGGAATCCGCGCCTCCGCGGGGTCTCCGGCCCTGCGACTCCCGTCTCCGGGAGAACCCGGGTTGCCGCCGACCCCCACCGGGAATCTCCGGCCCGCCATCCGGACCGAGCATCCGGACCGGGAGAACCCCGGCCCCTGTCACCCCGCGCCGGAGCCGGAGGATTTCCAACGCATTCCAAAATCTGGGCCAACCGAAGGTCACTCCCACCCCGCACCACACCCCCGGGCAAACACCTGGGGTTTTTTCATGTTCATGCTGGTTTGGAGGGAAGTCAACCCATTGACGTTCCAACACATACGGGTGTAAATAAAGCTGAAACAACACTGAAACGGTGGTGAATCAACAGCATGTACGCCGAGGAGCGGCAACAGGAGATCCTGCGCCGGGCGCGGACCGTCGGCCGGGTGGACGTGGTGACGCTGGCGGAGGAGTTCGCCGTCACCACGGAGACCATCCGCCGCGATCTGACCGCGCTGGAGCGCTCCGGGATGCTGCGGCGCGTGCACGGCGGTGCGATCCCGGTCGAGCGGCTGGGGTTCGAACCCGAGCTGGCCGCCCGCGACGAGGTGATGATCGGAGAGAAGGAGCGCATCGCCAAGGCGGCGCTCGCCGAGCTCCCCGAGGACGGCGCGATCATCATCGACGCCGGGTCGACGACCGGCAGGCTGGTGCAGGCGCTGCCGGTCGACCGGGAGCTGACCGTGATCGTGAACTCCCCGCCGCTGGCGACGGCGATGGCCACCCGCCCCAACCTGACAGTGATCATGCTGGGCGGGCGGGTGCGCGGCCGGACCCTGGCCACCGTCGACGACTGGGCGCTGCGCCCCCTCGCCGACCTGCACGTGGACGTGGCGTTCATGGCGGCCAACGGGTGCTCGGTGGCCAAGGGGCTGACGACGCCCGACCCGGCCGAGGCCGCCATCAAGCGGGCGATGATCGGCGCGGCGCAGCGGTGCGTGCTGCTCGCCGACCACACCAAGTTCGCCAACACCTACCTGGCGCGCTTCGCCTCGATCCAGGAGATCGACGTGGTGATCAGTGACACGGGGCTCGACACCGGGGTCGCGGCCGAGCTGGCCGCCGCCGGGCCGGAGGTGGTCCGGGCGTGACCGTCCCCCTGCCCCCCGGCCTCGGTCCCGGTCCCGGCTTCGGTCCCGGTCCCGGCTTCGGTCCCGGTCCCGGCTTCGGCCCCGGTCGCGGCCTCTGCCCCGGCCGGACGATCGAGATGGTCCCGGCATGATCGTCACTCTGACCCTCAACCCCAGCCTGGACCGGACGATCGAGGTGGCGTCGCTGACCCGCGGGGCCGTCATCCGCGCCGCCGCCGCCCACCTCGACCCCGGCGGAAAGGGTGTCAACGTCTCCCGGGCGCTGCTGGCCAACCGGGTCCGCTCGTGCGCGGTCGTCCCCTTCGGCGGCGACGAGGGACGGCAGCTGGTAAGCCTGCTCGCGGCCGAGGGCATCGAGATGATCACCGTCCCGGTCGCCGGGACCACCCGGTCCAACGTCGCCCTGGCCGAGCCCGACGGCACGGTCACCAAGATCAACGAGCCGGGGACGGCCCTGTCGCCGGCCGAGCTCGACACCATCGCCGAGGCCGTGCTCGGCGCGGCCAGCTCCGCGGACTGGGTGGTCGCCTCGGGCAGCCTCCCGCCAGAAGTGCCCGCCGACGTCTACGCCCGCCTGTGCGAGCGGTTCGGCGCGGCGGGCATCAACGTCGCGGTCGACACCAGCGGCCCCGCCCTCGTCTCGGCGCTCGCCGAGGCCCCCGCCCTGGTCAAGCCCAACCGGGAGGAGCTGGGCGAGGCCACCGGGATCGCCATCTCGACCCTGGGCGACGCCATCAAGGCCGCGGAGAGCCTGCGGGTCCGAGGCGCGGGCGCCGTCCTGGCCAGCCTGGGCGCCGACGGCGCGATCCTCCTGCAGGACGACCGGATCTGGCACGGCCAGTGCCCGGTGGCCGAGCCGCGCAGCACCGTCGGCGCCGGTGACGCCATGCTCGCCGGGTTCCTCGCCGGCGGGGCGCGCGGCGAGAGCGCGCTGGTCGAGGCGCTGGCCTGGGCGACCGCCGCGGTCGGGCTGCCGGGAAGCCGGATGCCCTCCCCGCACCACATCCGGCGTGACGACGTCCGCGTCACCGGAGCCGATCCTGCCCTGCCGCTGCGGTCCGGGGGCTGACAGCGGCGCGGATCCACCCCCCTGGCCGGCCCGGCCGGCCGCCCCGGAAGGAGCAGCACACATGAGCGAGTACACCCCAACTGTCACAGGAACCGGGGCGAGAGCGAACATCCAGCGTTTCGGCGGGTATCTCGCCGGGATGATCATGCCGAACATCGGCGCGTTCATCGCCTGGGGCCTGATCACCGCCCTGTTCATCCCCACCGGCTGGCTGCCCAACGAGAAGTTCGCCGTCCTGGTCGATCCGATCGTGAAGGTGCTGCTGCCGATCCTGATCGGTTACACCGGCGGGCGGATGGTCCACGGCCAGCGCGGCGCCGTGGTCGGCGCCGTGGCCACCATGGGCGTCGTCGCCGGCGCCGAGAGCCCGATGTTCCTCGGCGCGATGATCATAGGACCGCTGACCGCGTACATCCTGAAGCTGTTCGACGGGCTCGTCGCCGACCGGGTCAAGGCCGGCTTCGAGATGCTGGTGGACAACTTCAGCGCCGGCATCGTCGGCGGTGCCATGGCCCTGGTGGGGGTCCTGGCCATCAGCCCCGTCGTCACCAATGTCACCCGTGTCGCGAGCGACGCGGTCGCCTGGCTGATCGGCAACAACCTGCTGCCGCTGGCCTCGGTCGTGATCGAACCCGCCAAGGTGCTCTTCCTCAACAACGCCATCAACCACGGCGTGATGGGCCCGCTGGGCGTGGCACAGGCGGCCGAGACGGGCAAGTCGATCCTGTTCATGCTGGAGTCGAACCCCGGCCCCGGACTCGGCCTGCTCCTGGCCTTCATGTTCTTCGGTCCCCGCGCGCTGCGCCCCAGCACCCCCGCCGCGATCATCATCCAGTTCTTCGGCGGCATCCACGAGATCTACTTCCCGTACGTGCTCATGAAGCCCCGGCTGATCCTCGCGGTCATCGCCGGTGGCGCCACGGGCGTCCTGGTCTTCATCATGACCGGGGCCGGCCTGGTGGCCACGCCGTCGCCCGGCAGCATCTTCGCCTTCCTCGCGGTGACTCCCAGGGGCGGGTGGTTCGGCACCATCGCCGGCGTCCTCGCCGCGACCCTCGTCTCCTTCGCCGTCGCCTCGGCGCTCCTCGGCTTCGGCAGGGGCAAGGACGAGACGGAGGAGAACCCCGGGGAACCCCCGGCCCAGACCGAGACCGAGACCGAGACCGCACCCGTCGCCAAGGAGGCCTGACCGATGGCCAGCATCGAGAGCAAGGACATCCACAAGATCGTCGTGGCCTGCGACGCGGGCATGGGCAGCAGCGTCATGCTCGCCACCCAGCTCCGCAAGCAGCTGAAGGACCAGAACGTCCAGGTGGAGCACACCCCGGTCAACTCGATCCCCGCCGACGCCGACGTGGTGGTCTGCCACGCCGGCCTGGCGAACCGGGCCAGGGCCGGGGCCCCGGACAAGGTGCTGATCCCGTTCCAGGTCTTCATCGGGGACCCGGCGGTGACCAGGCTGGTCAGCACGATCAAGAGTGGCGGCACCGTCAATGCCTGAGACGGCGCCGCTGCCGCTGGACCCGCGCGCCATCCGGCTGGCGGCCTCGGCCGCCGACCGCGACGACGCGATCCGGCAGTGCGGGGAGGCCCTGCTCGCCGTCGGCGCGGTGGAGAGCGCCTACATCGACACCATGCTCGAACGGGAGCGCTCGATCTCCACCTACGTCGGCGAGGGAGTCGCCATCCCGCACGGCACCCTGGCCGCCAAGGACGCCGTCCGGCACGACGCCATCAGCGTCGTGCGCTTTCCCGGCGGCGTCGACTGGGACGGCGACCAGGTGACGGTGTGCATCGGCATCGCCGCCAAGGGCGACGGCCACGTACGGCTGCTCGCCGAACTCGCCCAGATCCTGATGGATCCCGACCAGGCCAGGGCCCTTCGCGAGGCGACGGAGGTCGCCGAGGTGGTCCGGCTGCTGCAACCGAACGAAGAGGACGAAGCATAGTGAAGGTCGCCCGTTTCTACGCCCCTGGCGACATCCGCGTCGAGGAGGCGCCGGAACCCGTCACCGGACCAGGCGAGATCAAGATACGCGTGCGCAACTGCTCGACCTGCGGCACCGACGCGAAGATCCTCAAGCACGGTCACCACCACATCAAGCCACCGAGGGTCATGGGGCACGAGATCGCCGGTGAGGTGGTCGAGGCCGTCGACGCGGGCGAGTGGGCCCCGGGTGACCGGGTGCAGGTGATCGCCGCGATCCCCTGCGGGAAGTGCGCGGAGTGCCGCCGGGGCCGGATGACCGTCTGCCCGAACCAGGAGTCGATGGGCTACCACTACGACGGCGGGTTCGCCGAGTACATGATCATCCCGGCGAAGGTCCTCGCGGTCGACGGCGTCAACCGCGTCCCGGACGGGGTCGGTTTCGCCGAGGCGTCGGTGGCAGAGCCGCTGGCCTGCGTGCTCAACGGCCAGGAGCTGGCCCGCGTGGGCGAGGGCGACGATGTGGTGATCATGGGCTCCGGCCCGATCGGCTGCCTGCACGTGCGGTTGGCGCGGGCGCGGGGCGCGGCGCGGGTCTTCCTCGTCGACATCAACGCCGGGCGGCTGGAGATGGCCGCGGGGCTGGTCCACCCGGACGCGGTCGTCCACGGCGAGGACGTCGTCGAGCAGGTGCTCAAGCTGACCGACGGCAGGGGGGCCGACGTCGTCATCACCGCCGCCGCCTCCGGCGCCGCCCAGGAGCAGGCACTGCGGATGGCGGCCCGCCAGGGACGGATCAGCTTCTTCGGCGGCCTGCCCAAGGACAACCCGATCATCCAGTGCGACTCCAACCTGGTCCACTACCGGGAGCTGACCATCGTCGGCGCCAACGGGTCCAGCCCGGCGCACAACGCCCGGGCCCTGCGGCTGATCGCCGACGGCTCGGTGCCGGTCGCCGACCTCATCACGCACCGGCTGCCGCTCGCGGAGGTCCTGGAGGGGATCGACATCGTCAGCAGGGGCGAGGCCATCAAGGTGACCATCGAACCCTGACCGGCTCCGGTCTCCCACGCCCCTTCCGCCGGGCCCGGCGGAAGGGGCCGCCCCCAAAAACCCGGACGGGCCCGCCGAACGCGCGCAGGCCCCGCCGAGCCCGCACCACTCGAACCACTCGCAGAACGCGCAGAAGGAGAACCGGAGATGCCGGAGAGGACAGTGGTCGTCGCCTCACGCACGGGCCTTCACGCCCGGCCCGCGAAGATCTTCGTGCAGGCCGCGGCCAGGCAGGGGATGCCCGTCCGCATCCGCGTCGGGGACGGCAAGCCCGTACCGGCCAACAGCATGCTCGCCGTGCTGGCGCTGGGCGCCACGCACGGCACGGAGGTCACGATCGAGGCGGAGGGACCGGGCGCCGACGAGGCGCTCGACTCCCTCGCCGAGCTGCTCGCCCGCGACCTCGACGCCGAAGAGGCCCCCCGTGGCGCCGGAGAGACCTCCCGTGGCTGAGACGCTCAGTGGCCTGGGCGTGAGCCCGGGCCGGGCCGCCGGACGGGTCTGCCGGATGGCGGGCCCGCCGGAGCTGCCCGCCCCCTCCCCCGTCACCGACGCCGTCGCCGAGCTCGACCGGGCGATGAACGCGCTGCGGGCCACGGTCTCCGAGCTGGCGGCCCGGGCGGAGAAGGCGCCCGACCCCGACGCGAAGGCGATCCTGGAGGCGCAGTCCTTCATCGCCGACGACCCCGGCCTGCACGAGTCCGTGGAGGCGAACGTCAGGTCGGGCAAGGACGCGGCGCACGCCATCGACGAGGCCTGCGCCCACCACCGGCGCGCGCTGCTGGCGGCGGGCGGTTACATCGCCGAACGCGCCGCGGACCTCGACGACATCCGCAACCGGGCCGTGGCGGCCGTGCTGGGCCTGCCCGTCCCCGGCGTGCCCGACCCGGGTCACCCGTTCGTCCTGGTCGCCGCGGACCTGTCCCCCGCCGACACGGTGAACCTGGATCCCGGGTCCGTCCTCGCCCTCGTCACCGAGAAGGGCGGCCCGACCAGCCACACCGCCATCCTGGCCCGCGCCCGCGGCCTGCCCGCCGTGGTCGCCTGCCGGGGGGCGGGCGACATCGGCGAGGGGACGTGGGTGTCGGTCGACGGCCTGCGGGGCGAGGTGGAGGTCGGTATCGGCGAGGGGGCCGCCGCCGGGATCCAGCGCCGGGCCGAGGCCGACCGCCGCCGGACGGGCACCGTCCGGGGCCCCGGCAGGACCTCCGACGGCCACCCGGTCAAGCTGCTGCTCAACATCGGTTCGGCGGCCGACCTCGCACCGCCGGACCGGGCTCCCCGGGCGGAGGGGGCAGAGGGCGTGGACGCCGAGGGGGTGGGGCTGTTCCGCACCGAGTTCCTCTTCCTGGACCGGCGCGAGGAGCCGGGCTACGAGGAGCAGGTGGCCGCCTACGCCGCGGTCCTGCGCGCCGCCCCCGGCGGGCACGTCGTGGTCCGCACCCTCGACGCGGGCACGGACAAGCCGCTGCCGTTCCTCGGGCTGGCCGAGGAGACCAACCCGGCGCTGGGCGTACGGGGACTGCGGGTCTCCCGGGTCAGGCCCGAGGTGCTCGACACCCAGCTCGGCGCCATCGCCGAGGCGGCCCGCGCGACCGGGACCGAGCCGTGGGTGATGGCGCCCATGGTGACGACGGTGGCCGAGGCCGCCGACTTCGCCGGGCGGGCCCGTGCCCGGGGGATCGCGCGCGTCGGGGCGATGGTGGAGGTCCCCGCCGCCGCGCTGCGTGCCGGGCGCCTGCTGGAGGAGCTCGACTTCCTGAGTATCGGCACCAACGACCTGAGCCAGTACACCTTCGCCTCCGACCGGCAGCACGGGGAACTCGCCGACCTGCTCGACCCGTGGCAGGCCGCGCTGCTCCAGCTGATCGCCGGCTGCGCGGAGGCCGGGCGGGCGGCGGGCAAGCCCGTCGGCGTGTGCGGCGAGGCGGCGGCCGACCCGCTGCTGGCGACCGTCCTGGTCGGGCTGGGCGTCAGCAGCCTGTCGATGTCCGCGCCCGGGATCTCCACGGTACGGGAGACTCTCGCCGCCCACTCCCTGGAGCGGTGCCGTGACAACGCGCGGATCGCCCTGGACGCCGACGACCCCGGACAGGCCAGGAAGGCGATCGCCCTGAACCGGTGAACACCCCGGCCCCGTCCCTCGGCGCGCATCGGTGAAATCACCGGTCTTTCCTGGGCCGGCGGTACACCGGTGCAGGCCAGCGGAGGCCGGTGGGGAACCCCGCCACCCGCTCTTTCCAGGCGCGACACACGCGCGTAACACTGAGGGATGCCCTCCCCCTCCGCCGCCACCCGGTCACCGGCGCTGCACGGCCGTGACACGGAGCAGGACGCGCTGCTGCGATTACTCGACGCCGCCCGGGGCGGTTCCGGGGGCGCGGTGATCCTGCGAGGGGCGCGGGGTACGGGAAAGACCGCGCTGCTCGACCTCGCGGCGGCCCACGCGGGCGGCACGGGTGGCACCGGCGGCACAGGTGGCACGGGCGGTTTCGTCGTGCTCAGGGTGCGCGGCACCGAGGCGGAGTCCCACCTGCCGTACGCCGGGCTGCACGGCCTGCTCAGACCGTTCGCCGGCCGGCTCCCCGCGCTCCCCCCGGCGCAGGCGCAGGCGCTGACCCGGGCGCTGGAGCTGGGTGCGGCGGACGGCGGGCTGACACTTCCCGCGGCGGTTCTCAACCTCCTGGCGGCCGCCGGCGGCCCGGTACTGGCCTGCGTCGACGACGTTCACCACCTCGACGCGCCCAGCCGCGAGGCGCTCTTCTTCGCGGCCAGACGGCTGGCGGGGGAACCGATCGTGCTGCTGTTCGGGACCGACGACGGCGGCGACGGCGACGGCGACGGCGCAGCCGCCCCCGACGACATACCGGCGTTCGAGCTGGGCGCCCTGGACGAGGAGGCGGCCAGGCGGCTCGCCGACGACCTGGTGCCGGGGCTGGCCGACGACGTACGGGCGTCGCTGCTGGAGATCGCCTGCGGCAACCCGCTGGCGCTCGGAGAGCTCGCCGGATCGCTGAGCCCGGAGCAGATCTCCGGCGCCGCCGCCCCGCCCGGAACCCTGCCGAGGGGCGGGCGGCTCTGGCGCGCGTACACCGGACGGCTCGCGCGGCTGCCCGCCGAGACCGCGGACATGCTCCTGCTGCTCGCGGCGGATCCCGACCTGGAGACGGTCACCCTGGTCGGCGCCTCGGAGCCGGAGCGCGCGCCGGCCGCGCTGGAGCCGGCGGAGCGGGCGGGGGTGATCGTCCATGTCGCCGGTGCCGGCGACGGTGCCGGTGACCGCTACGACTTCCGCGAGCCGGCGATGCGGACGGTCGTCTACGCCGGCGCCTCTCTCGCCCGCCGCCGCGCCGCGCACCGCCTGCTCGCGGGCATGCTGCGTCACGACCATCAGCGGCTGCGGCGGGCCTGGCACCGGGCCGCCGCGATGGACGGCCCGGCCGAGTCGCTCGCCGACGAGCTGGCGGCGGCCGCGGCCGCGGTGACCTCCCCCGGCGGCCACCCGCCGGCCTTCCTCGCCTTCGAGCGGGCGGCCGAGCTGACCGAGCACGGCGACGTCAAGGCCGCGCGGCTGGCCGCGGCCGCCAACCGCGCCTGGCACGCGGGCCTGCCCCGTCGCGCCCGGTCGTTGCTCACCCGCCTGCAGTCGCTGACGATCTCCGAGGAGGTGCGCAGCCAGGCCGAACTGATCCGCGGCAGCCTGGAGATGCGCAGCGGGAAGACCGGCAGCGCCGGGGAGGACCTGCTGGCGGCGGCCGAGTCGCTGCTGGACAGGGACCGGGGGCAGGCCGTGCGGGTGCTCATCCGCGCGGGCGAGGCGAGCTATCTGGCCGGCGACAACCTTCGCTACCTGGACATGGCGCGGTGGGCCGCCACGCTGCGCCGCCCGGACGACCCGGCGGCCACCCAGCTGATGTTCGAGTATCTGGCCGGTACGGCGGCGACGTTCGACGGCCGTCACCGGGAGGCGGCCGATCCGCTCCGCCGGGTGCTGGAGCTCGCACCCTCGGTGCGTACCCCCTCGGTGCTGGTGTGGGCGGGCGTGGCCAGCCTGCTGCTCGGCGACGACGCGCAGGCGGTGCGGCTGTGCGGCCGGGCGGTGGAGACGGCGCGCGCCCGCGGGGCGGTCTCCACCGTGCCGCAGGTCCTGGAGTTCATGATCAATGCCGAGCTCTGGATGGGCCGCTACGCCTCCATCACCGCCAGCGCCGTCGAGGGGCTCCGGCTGGCCCAGGAGCGCGGGCGGCCCAACAGCGCGGGCCAGCACCTGGGGTGGCTGGCCCTCACCGCGGCCGTCGAGGGGGACGAGGAGACGTGCGCGATCAGGGCAGCGAGCGCCATCGAGCTGGCGGGCGCCCACGGCGTGTGCGTGGCGGGAGCGCTCGGCACCTGGGCACTGGCCCACCTCGACCTCGCGGCGGGCCGGCACGCCGACGCCGCCAAGCGGCTGCGGGCCACGACCAGGGCGGACGGGGCCAGCGGCCACCTCGTCGTGCGGGTCATGTCGACCCCCCTGTTCGTCGAGGCCGCCGCGCGCACGGGCGACCGGGAGCGGGCCGGGGAGGCGCTGCGGGTGCTCGACCGCTGGGTGGGCAGCACCCGAAGTCCCGACCGGCGCGCGCTGGCCACGCGCTGCCACGCGCTCCTGGCCGCCCCCGGCGACGCCGAGGAGTACTTCAGGGCCGCGCTCGACCTGCACCACCAGGGGTTCTCCGAGTTCGAGACGGCCCGCACCCAGCTGCTCTTCGGCAGCGCGCTGCGCAGGAACCGGCGTCCGGGCGCGGCCAGGGAGCACCTGCACAGCGCGCTGGAGACGTTCGAGCGCTCCGGCGCGCGGCTGTGGGCCGAGCAGGCCCGCGCCGAGCTGCGCGGCGCGGGAGAGGCCGTCCGGTCTCACCGCCCGAAGGCCACCGAGAAGCTCACCGCGCAGCAGTACCAGATCGCGCGCATCGTGGCGGACGGCGCCACCAACCGGGAGGTGGCGGCCCGGCTCTTCCTGAGCCCGAGGACCGTCGAGCACCACCTCAGGAACATCTTCGCCAAGCTCGACATCCGCTCCCGGGTGGAACTGGTGCGGTTGATGTCGTGATTCACCGGTGTTGACCAGTGCGATGGAGTACGGGTGATTTCACCGATGCACTCCGGGACTGACAGGGAGAAAGTGGCGTCTGTCAGAAACCCGAGGGGTCACCCCGGTGCGCTGACCGTACCGCCGCCGTTCCCGGTGGCGGTACGACGCGCGACGAACGGCCGTCAGCCTCGACCGCCGTATCGCCGTGGTTCCCCCCACAGGAACGGAGTACAGCAACGTGCAGCCGTACGGCACCACCCCCCAGGCCCCCGCGCCCAGGCGTTCCCGCCGGGCGACGACGGTCGCCACGCTGACCCTCGCACTCGCTCTGCTCGGCACCGGCGGGACCCTCGCGCCCGCCGCGCAGGCCGTCGCGGCCCCCGCCGCGCAGGCCGCCTCCGCCGGTCCCTACGACCGCGGCCCCGACCCGACCAACTCCAGCATCGAGGCGGTCAGAGGACCGTTCTCGATCTCGGAGACCACCGTCTCCTCGCTGCGGGTGAGCGGCTTCGGCGGAGGCACGATCTACTATCCGACGTCCACCGCCGAGGGGACGTTCGGCGGGATCGCCATCGCCCCCGGCTACACCGCGAGCAGGTCCACCATGGCCTGGCTCGCCTCGCGGCTGGCCTCCCACGGCTTCGTCGTCTTCAACATCGACACCATCACCCGCTCCGACCAGCCCGCCAGCCGGGGACGGCAGCTGCTGGCCGCGCTCGACTACCTCACGCGGGAGAGCTCGGTCGCGAACCGGGTCGACGCGAGCAGGCTCGGCGTCGCCGGGCACTCGATGGGCGGCGGCGGCACGCTGGCGGCCGCCGACAGCCGGCCGCAGCTGCAGGCGGCCATCCCGCTGACCCCGTGGCACACGACCAAGAGCTGGTCGGACGTGCGCGTCCCGACAATGATCATCGGCGCGGAGAACGACTCGGTCGCCTCGGTGACCCTGCACTCCAAGCCGTTCTACAACAGCATCCCCGCCTCCTCGGAGAAGGCCTACCTGGAGCTCGACGGCGCCAGCCACTTCGCGCCCAACTCCTCCAACACGACGATCGCCAAGTACAGCGTCTCGTGGATGAAGCGCTTCATCGACGACGACACCCGCTACGAGCAGTTCCTGTGCCCCGCGCCCAGCAGCGACAGGAACATCTCCGAGTACCGGGACACCTGCCCGCACTCGTAGGACCGCGGGACCGCCGCCGGGCCACCATACCGGCCGCGGTCCCCGCCGGCGGCCGGTGCTCCCCGGCCACAGCCGGTGACGCTCGACGGCACAGCTCGGCAAACCATCCGTCAAGCCCGCGAAACCCCTGATTCGACGGCGGCCGCAGCATGCGGCCGCCGTCGGCGTACCTCCCCGAAGTTCCCCGGCACCGCCCTCATATGATGGATTTTCTCCTGGTTTGATCAGTTACCGCCGAGGGGCAATAAGGTTTACGGTCTATGTCCAGGAACGCAATGAGACGTGACCCTAAGACCGTTCTGTGGCTTCTCGCGCTGAGCATCGTGGTCACCTTCACGGCCGGTGGGGCCACGGTGCTGAGCGGTCACCTCGAGCCCGTTCCCGACAGGCCCGCGACTCCTGACGCCGCCCCGCCCGGGATACCGGCGGTGCCCGTGACGCCGACCCCGCCGCCGCAACCCCAGGACCTTCGAGACACGGCCGCGCCCGCGAACTCCGCCGGTCCCACGCCCCCCTCCCCGGCCAAGGAGCCGCTGCTGCTCGCCAACGGCCGGCAGCAGCCGCTGAAGGTGAAGGTCCCCCGGTCGGCCAAGGGCCGCTACGCCGTCGCCCCCGGCGAGGCCCGGCCTCCCCGGGGGAAAGGCAAGGTGATCCGGTACGCGGTGGAGGTCGAGCGGGGCCTGCCGTTCGAGGTGGAGGAGTTCGCCGCCGAGGTGCACCGGATCCTCAACGACCCGCGCGGCTGGGGGTACCGGTTCAAGCGGGTGGCCCGCGGCCCGGTGAGGATCAGGGTCTCGCTGTCCAGCCCCGAGACGGCCGACAGGCGGTGCCTGCCGATGCGCACCAACGGCATCCTCTCCTGCTGGAACGGCGGGCGCGCGGTCATCAACGCGGTCCGCTGGAACAGCGGGGCGACCGGCTACGGCCGCGACGTGGCCTCCTACCGCGAGTACGTCATCAGCCACGAGGTCGGCCACGGACTCGGCCACGGCCACGTGTCCTGCCCGGGGCGCGGCCGGCGGGCACCGGTGATGCTCCAGCAGACCAAGTCCCTGTACGGCTGCCGCCCCAACCCCTGGCCGTCCCCCCGGCGCTGAGTTCCCGCCGTCTCCCGGCCGCCTTTCGCGGGCGGCGGCCGGCGGACCCGGCCCCCGCGTCCGGCCGGGCCGGCGGGCGACGCCCCCGGACGGCCGGACACGGCGATCGCGTGTCGCCGGATCGTCTCCTCGTACGGCAAAGCAGTCGTGAGGATGGATTCACCGGGCCCTCCCGGGGCACGCGGTAGGCATGCGAGTAGTAGTCGTCGGCGCGACGGGAAACGTGGGCACGAGCGTGGTGTCCGCCCTCGCGGCCGATCAGGATGTCACATCCGTCGTGGGCCTGGCCCGCAGGCAGCCGGACTGGTCTCCGCCCAAGACCACCTGGCGGACCGTCGACGTCGCCGGCGGCGACCTGGCGCCGCACCTGGAGGGAGCCGACGCGGTCGTCCACCTGGCGTGGCTGTTCCAGCCCACCCGTGCCCCGGTGACGACCTGGCGGAACAACGTCCTGGGCAGCATCAGGGTCTTCGAGGCCGCCGCGCGGGCGGGTGTCTCCGCCCTCGTGCACGCCTCCTCGGTGGGCGCCTACTCCTCGGCCCCCAAGGACCGGGCCGTCACCGAGGAGTGGCCGACCCACGGCTGGCCCGGTGCCGCCTACGGCCGGGAGAAGGCCTATGTGGAGCGGGTGCTCGACCTGTTCGAGCGTGACCACCCGGGTATCAGGGTCGTGCGGTTGCGGCCGGGCTTCATCTTCAAGCGGGAGGCGGCGGTCGGGCAGCGGCGCCTGTTCGGCGGGCCGTTCGTGCCGCAGCGGCTGGTACGGCCGAGCCTGATCCCGTTCGTGCCCGACACCCCCGGGCTCCGCTTCCAGACGGTCCACACCGACGACGTCGGCGAGGCCTACCGGCTGGCGGTCACCCGGCCGGTGTCGGGCGCCTTCAACATCGCCGCCGACCCGGTGATCGAGCCCTCGGTGCTGGCCGAACTGCTCGGTGCCCGGCTGGTTCCCGTCTCGGGCTGGGCGCTCAGGAGCACCGTCGCCGCGGCCTGGCACATGAGGCTGATCCCCGCCTCGCCCGGCCTGGTCGACCTGGTGCTCAGAATGCCGATCATGGACATCGGCCGCGCCCGCGCCGAGCTGGGCTGGCAGCCGCGCCACACGGCGGTGGAGGCGATGAAAGAGCTGTTCGAGGGGTTGCGGGGCGCCGAGGGCGCCGAGGGCATGGACACCCCGCCGCTGTCACCGAGCACCGGAGGGCCCGCGCGCCTGGGCGAGCTGGCCGGCGGCGTCGGCGGAAGGCCTTAGCGACCCGGCGGCGTGAGGGAGGACGCGGGTATGGGCAGGATCCTCGTGGGCACGGCCTCGTGGACGCACCGGTCGCTGCTGGAGTCGGGCTGGTATCCCGCCGATGCCTCCACCCCGGCGAAACGCCTGGCCCACTACGCGACGAGGTTCCCGATCGCCGAGGTGGACGCCACCTACTACCACCCGCCGTCACAGAGCACCGTGGAGGCGTGGCGTGACCGTACGCCCGCGGACTTCACCTTCGACGTCAAGGCGTTCTCCCTGTTGACCGGGCATCCCACCCGGCCCGCCTCCCTCTACAAGGACCTGCGGGAGGACCTCGGCGCGCCCCCGCAGCGCAACCTCTATCCGAAGGACGTGCCGCAGGAGATCCTCGACGAGGTCTGGCGGCGGTTCCTCGGCGCGCTGGAACCGCTGCACGAGGCGGGCAAGCTGGGGGCGGTGCTCTTCCAGTTCCCGCCGTGGTTCCCGATCGGGGAGGGCAACAGGCGCTACATCCTGGAGTGCGCCCGGCGCTGCGCGCCGACGCGCGTCAGCGTCGAGTTCCGCAACCACACCTGGATGGACGAGGAGAACCGCGAGGACACCCTCGCCTTCCTCGCCGGGCACGATCTCGCGTACGTGGGGGTCGACATGCCCCAGGGGCACACCTCGTCGATCCCGCCGATCCTGGCCGCGACCTCCGACCTCGCCGTGCTGCGGCTGCACGGGCACTCCGACAAGTGGACCAGCAAGAACGTCGACGAGCGCTTCGCGTACATGTACTCGGAGGCGGAGCTCGAGCGGTGGGCGGCCAGGGTCCTGGAACTCGCGGCGGGGGCCGAGGTGACCCATGTGCTCTTCAACAACTGCTGCGCGGACAACTCCCAGCGCAACGCCGCCCGGTTCCGCGCTCTCGTCGGGGAGACCGGGGAGACCGGGGAGACCGGTGAGCGCGGTGGAACCGATGAGCCGGGCGGGCAGCTCACCCTGGACCACCTGCCGGTCGGGCAGCTCGCCCTGGACCACGTGCCGGGCGGGCAGGGCGAAGCGGGCCGGCCCCGGAAGGGCCGGATGGCCGGCTGACGGCCGACGCGGAAAAGGACCGGGACACGGGACACGGGAAAGCCGGGGAAGGGGCCGGGACACGGGACCCGGAAAGGGGGCGGGACGGCCCGTCGCCGCGGAAAGCCGCTATCTGACCCTGCGCCTCTCCCCGGTCATGGCGGCCCTGCGCTCCTCCGGGGTGGTGCCTCCCCAGACGCCGTACATCTGCTGGGTGTTCAACGCGTACTCCAGGCAGCGCCCGCGCACCGGGCACCGGCGGCACACCGCCCTGGCGCGCTCGTACTGCTCACGGCCCGGCCCCTCGTAGGACACGGGGAAGAAAAGCTCGGGGTCCTCGCTGAGGCAGGACGAGCGGCGGGACCAGTGGATGATCGGAATGACGTTGCTCTTAACAGGCATGGCGATCCAATTGGGAGTAGGAAAGGCTCAGGTGTCGGCGGCTCAGGTTGAGGATCGCGTGCCCGCTGTAATGGCATTCATACCTTTTAAGCGGAAAAATCGGGCGACCTTGACCGAGGATTTCGTGCTGTCCCGACGCCGTCACCTCCGTTCACGGCTCCCCTCCGCGCCGGGCCGGCGCGCGGTCCGCTCCGGCCCGGCGACGGGTCCTACAACTGCGCCCGCGTCCTCTCGTCGGGCACGCAGTGGGTCATCTTCAGGCCGGTCACGTCGCGCGGCCCGTTCTTGCCGAGCCTGGACATCCGCTCGCGGTCCTCCTCGCTCAGGTCCTGACTGGCCAGCGGCTCCAGGTGGGAGACGTCGTCGGGGCCGATCCCGAGTCCCTCCCCGACCCTGAGCCCGAGGTCGTCCTCGACCATCAGGAAGTGCCAGACCATGCGCTCCTGGACCGGGCGTGAGGCCTGGGACAGCATGCCGACGAAGTTGAGCACGAGATCGTCGCGCTCCCACTCCTCCATCAGCAGGTAGCGCTGGCCCGCCTGGGTGTAGTCGTCGGTCCGCGGGATGCGCTTGCGGGTCAGCCGCCCCGAGACGACCGGGCCCTGCTCGTCGTGGGTGGGGTACTGCCCCTCCCTGAGCCCCCCGGTGATGGACGGCTCGTAGTTGACGTGCGGGTTCTCGCCCTGTCCGTCGACGTGGTAGGTCATCTGGCCGTCGCGCTGGTTGGTGCGCACCTCGGCGTTCTTGGCCTGGTTGACCGGCAGCTGCAGGTAGTTCGGGCCCACCCGGTGGCGCTGGGTGTCGCTGTAGGAGAACGTGCGGCCCGTCAGCATCTTGTCGTCGGAGAAGTCGAGACCGTCGACGAGGACACCGGTGCCGAAGGAGATCTGCTCGTTCTCGGCGAAGTTGTTGGCCACGTTGCGGTCCAGGACCATCCTGCCGACCGGCATGGCGGGGAACTCGTTCTCCGGCCACACCTTGGTGTCGTCCAGCGGGTCGAAGTCCAGCTCGGGGTGCTCGTCGTCGCTCATGATCTGCACCAGCAGCTCCCACTCGGGGAAGTCGCCGCGGTCGATCGCCTCGTGCAGGTCCTTGGTGGCGTGCCCGAGCTCCTGCCCCTGTACGGCGGCGGCGTCCTCGGCGGTCATGCTGCGCACGCCCTGCTTGGGCATCCAGTGGTACTTGACCAGATGGGTCTCCCCCTGCGCGTTCACCCACTTGTAGGTGTTGACGCCGAAGCCCTGCATGTGCCGGTAGTCGGCGGGGATGCCGCGCGGGCTGAACAGGTTGACGATCATGTGCATGCTCTCCGGCGTCTGCGACATGAAGTCGAAGATCCGGCCGGGCTCCTGCCTGAACGTCACCGGGTCCGGCTTGAGCGCGTGTATCACGTCGGGGAACTTGATGGCGTCCCTGATGAAGAAGACCGCCAGGTTGTTGCCGACGAGGTCCCAGTTGCCGTCCTCGGTGTAGAACTTCACCGCGAACCCGCGCGGGTCGCGGGCGGCCTCCGAGGAGTCCCTGCCGCCGATCACCGTGGAGAACCGTACGGCCACGTCGGTCCGTTTCCCGGCCTCCTGGAAGAGCTTCGCCCGCGTGTAGCGGCCGATCGGCTCGTCACCGAGCTTGCCGTAGGCCTCGAAGTGGCCGTAGGCGGTCACCCCCCGGGCGTGGACCACCCGCTCGGGAATGCGTTCGCGGTCGAAGTGGCTGATCTTCTCCAGGAACTGGTAGTTCTCCAGCGTGGCCGGACCCCTCGCGCCGACCGTGCGCTGGTTCTGGTTGTCGTAGACCTGGTGCCCCTGACGATTGGTCAGGACCGGACGGTCATCGCCCGGCTGGGGTCCCATGCTCGACACATCCGTCATGGCGGCGCTTCCTTCCCTCCCGCGGTCGCTTCATCGTGCCTCTGTACATATCGACACACAGCCCCCGTGTCCGACATAAGGCGCTTTATAGCAATAAGGAGGAGAATCTTCACAAAAAGGAGCAGTGGTTTACGCATGACGGCACCCGCCCGGGGACACGTCCCCGGGCGGGGTCTCCGGCGGTCAGGAACTCAGCGGGCCTTCGCCGTGGCCCGCCGGTTCGCCTTCTTGATTGCCGAGACCAGCTCCTCCTTCGACATCGTGGACCGCCCCTTGACGTCCAGGCGCCTGGCCACGTCGTAGAGGTGCTGCTTGGAGGCGTTGGCGTCCACCCCCTCGGCGGTCTTGCCCGCCTTGGGCCTGCTCCGGGCGGCCTGGGCGTCGGACGGCCCCTTGCGGCCCTTCGGCTCCCAGTGGTCGCCGACCTTCTCGAAGGAGTGCTTCAGCGCGGCGAACGCCGTGCGGTGCGCCCGCTCCCCCTCCCCGTAGGTCTCCACCGCGGAGTCATGTGCCTTGATCCACGTCTCCTGCGCCTTCTTCGGCGAACGCCGCAGGGTGGTCGGGATCTCCTCGCGTGCCGGCATACGTGGTCACCTCTCCTCTCCTTCGCAGGTCACAACCTCAACGGCGACATGCCCGCCCGATCGCCGATCATGCCGTCACCTCCCGCCCAGCAGGGAGAGAACGGCCCGTTCCACGGCGCCGTGCGTGGCCGGCTGCCCGAACCCGGTGTCGGCCCCCAGACGGTCGAGCGCCCGCACGACGGTCCTGCCCCGGGCGTACGCGTCGATGACGCGCGGGTCGATGTAGGAGGCGCGGGCGACGGCCGGGGTGTTGCCCAGGTAATCGGCCACCTCGCCGACCACCCGGTTGACCGCCCTCCTCCTGCCGGTCCTGGACCGGGCCCGGGAGGAGACGGCCAGGCCGACGGCGGCCAGGACCGTCGCGTGCCAGGTCCTGAAGTCCTTGGCGGACACCTCGGTCTCGAGCGTCTCGCGCAGGTAGGCGTTGATGTCGTCGCTGCGCACGTCCGCCCACCCGGAACCGTTCCGGTAGCGCAGCAGTTCCCCCTCGTCCGCGGCGTCGCGCAGAGCGATGATCACCTTGCACACGTCCGCGTCGACGATCTCCACCTCCCTGGGCTTGCCGCCCTTGGCCGGGTAGGAGCAGGTGACGCGGCCCGCCGAGCACGTGACGTGCTCCATCCTGAGCGTGGCCAGCCCGAAGGACTCGTACGACTCCCCGCCCACCCGGAAGAACCCGATGTCGAGCATCCGCGCCGCGGCGGCCAGCACCCGCTCGCGGGTCAGCCCGCGCTGCCCCAGGTGCTCGGCCACCCGCTCCCTGAACGCCGGCAGCCGCTCGGCCATCCGCCGTACCCGGTCGAACTTCGCCCGGTCCTGCTCCTCGCGCCAGACGTCGTGGTAGCGGTACTGGCGGCGTCCCGCGGCGTCGGTGCCGGTCGCCTGGATGTGCCCGTCCGCCGACCGGCAGATCCACACGTCGGTCCAGGCCGGCGGCAGGGCCAGCGCTCTGATCCGGTCGAGGGTACGGCGGTCGCGGACCTGCGTGCCACCGGGACGGTGATAGCTGAACCCCCTGCCCCGGCGCCGTCGCAGGATGCCGGGCTCGGCGGGGTCGCTCTGCCGGAGTTCGCTCACGACCGGCCCTCTACCCCGCGAACCCCCTCCTATGAGAGCGACGGCCGAACTCCCGGGGAGGGAGGGCGTGAGGGTGACCCGGGCAGAGAAGTGACGAACCGCTGCCGGCCCTGGTGATTCACTTCGCCCGGGACGGCTGGACAGTCACCCCGGCGTTGCGCAGGATCTCCTCCCCGGGCAGCACCGTGCTCCGCGCGGCCGTCAGGCCGGACGCGGCCAGGTGGGCGTCCACGATGCGCAGGCCCACCCCGTAACCGGCCATGTCGGGGACGCCGACCGGTTCCCGGCCGAACCTGCTCATGGCCGTGTCGCCCAGCACGTAGGCCGGGGTGTTCCACATGCCCTGCAGACCGGCGGCCGCGGTGATCGTCTCGTACGCGCGGTCGAACTCCGCGCCGATCACCATCCCCGACCACGGGCCCATGGCCTCGGGGCCGGACAGTTCCCTGACGAACGCCTCGGCGAGCCCCTCGGACACGACGTGCTCGCCGACGGTGACCGTCGCGGGGTTCCACTCCACGTTGTGGTAGCGCACCTGGTGGTGGAACTCGTGCACCGCGCAGTGGGCGATCCTGCCGATGACGTCGTCCGAGGGCCAGGCCAGCAGGTAGAGCCAGCCCGGCGAGCCTCCCATGCCGTAGTAGCCGCCGGCGACGTTCGTGAGGTACGCGTCGCCGGGGTCGCCGAGCACGAGCATGACCTGCAGGCTCTCCGGCCCCTTGATGTCCGGCACGGCGTCGCCGAGATGCCTCCAGGCGGCCCGCAGGGCGTCCTCGATCTGGCCGCGCACGTCCTGCTCTACCAGCCGCCGCAGTGCGGGAAGGTGGCGGTCGTCGTCACGGTCCACCCGGAAGCCGCCGCCCGTGTGGTGGATGTCGACGAGGTCGCCGGGCATGGGAATGGCCTCGCGCATGGGCGCCAGCATCGCGCGCAGCGCCTCCGGGCGCCGCTCCAGCGGGAGACCCGCCAGGTCCAGCATGGCCCGCGGGGTGTCGTGAACGGTGATTTCCATGCCCGCGACGGTAAAGGCTCCCGTTACGGGAGACTCAAGCTGATTACCGGCGAGGACCCGGGGGAACGCGGGGCGGTCGCGGATCGCCCGTCCTCAGGGGCGCGCCACCGCCTCCTCTTTCTCTGCCGCTTTCTCTGCCGCGCCGTCGGTCCACAGGCGGCCGAAGCTCATTCGCTTGACCGGCGGCAGGGTGTCGCACAGGCGGAACCAGGCCTTCGCGCCGCGCCGGACGAGAGGACTGCCGGAGATCATGAACTCCGCGAACCTCGCGGAGGTGCGGACGGCGCCGAAGCCGTACTCGCGCATCCGGGTCTCGTAGCCGCCTATGGCCTCCGTCAGGGTGCCCCGGCCCCGCTGGAACGCCGCCAGCCTGCTCGCCAGCAGGGCGGCGTCGCGCAGCGCCGTGTTGGCGCCGAAGCCCATCGCGGGGGTCATGTTGTGGATGGCGTCCCCGAGCAGCGTCACCGGCGTCGCGGGCCACGGGCCGACGGGGACGGAGGTCTTGAACGGCATCAACTGGACGCTGGCCGGATCGGCCTCGGCGACCAGGCGGCGCAGGGCGGGATGCCAGCCGCGGGTCATCGTCCCGGCCAGGTCCTTGAGCCCGTCGCCGTCGAGGTCCGCGGCCCCGGCCGGATAGGTCCCGTGAGGGGCGACGAAGGCCCACAGCACGTAGTCCTGGAGGTCGTCGGCCAGGGACCTCAGGTCGAGCCCGAACCCGGCGAGGCCGGTCTCCAGATCGGCGAGGTCCCCTTCCCGCGCGGTGCGGCCGGCCCCTCCGGCGGCGGACCCGGGCGCGCGGGCGGAATCGGCACCCGCCCGCCGGGCGAGGAGGCTCTCCGCCCTGCGCCTGCCGTTGAAGGCCGCGGTGAACATGGCGCTCCCGCTCGGTGGCAGGACGAGGTTGAGCCCGTCGGCGAGGTTTCCCGGCAGCCACCCGCGGACCTCGTCGTCCAGTGGCAGCCGGGCGCCGATCGCGAGCGCGCCGGTGTCGACGCGGCGGGCCCGCGGCAGATACTGGCTTCGCACGCGCGAGTTGGCGCCGTCCGCGCCGACCAGCACGTCCCCGGTGGCCGAGGTGCCGTCGGCGAAGAAGGCGACGATCCTGCCGTCCGGCCTCACCTCGTAGCGCTGGAACGTCCTGCCGTGGTGGACGACGCCCTCCAGCCCGGCCAGCAGGAGCCTGCGCAGGGTGGTGCGGCTGACCGCGTACTGGCCGCCCGAGGGGTCGGCGGCCCCGCCGGTCATCACGCTCTCCTCCACGAAGACGAGTTCCCGCAGCCGGTGGGTGTGGAAGCCGAAGCCGGGGCCGGGGTGGCCGGAGGTGGCGAGGAACGCCTCCCACAGCGGGCCCGGCAGGCAGCGGTGCAACGCCCGGCTGCCGATCTGGTTCAGGTGGATGCGGTAGCCCCGCACCCAGCCGGCGGCGTCGCGCTCGCGCTCGTAGACCTGGACGTTCACCCCGGAGGGCAGCAGCGCCTGGGCCAGCGCCAGGCCTCCTATGCCGCCTCCGACGACGAGGACGTCGAGTGGTTTTCCGGGCATGTCAGGCTCCTTCGCCTTCGTTGTCGTCAGGGGGCGTCCCGGGGGGTCCCCCGGCGGCGCCGAGGAGCCGGGGCAGTTCCTCGAGCAGCGTCTCGTGCCAGGTGATCTCCGCCCGCAGGCGGACGAGGGTGTGGTCGAAGCCGAGCGGTTCGAGGCCGCGGAGGTGGGGGGTGGCCGCCTCCCTCAGGCGCTGCCAGGTCTGGAGCTCGGCGGTGAGCTTGCGGTGCCGGTCCTCGATGACGGCCCGCAGCTCCTCCTCGCCCATGTCGGAGCTGAGCTGGAGGGCGAGGTCCACGGGATCGGGCCGCAGGCGGGTGTCTCGCAGGGCCGCCTCGCGCAGCGACTCCAGCTCCAGCCCGCCGTCCTCGGTGATCGCGTAGACGGTCCGCGCGGGGAGGTTGCCCTGCTGCTCGGTGCGCACCGTCTCGATCACCCCTTCGGCCTCCATCCGGTGCAGCGCCCCGTACAGGGACCCGACCTTGATGTCGGTCCACAGCTCGGTCCGGTCCGTCTGCGCGCTCTGCCGGATCTGGTGACCGTGCATCGGCCCCCGGCGGGCCAGCGCCCCCAGGATGAACAGTCGTGTACTACTCATGCGACTACTCAAACACGAGTAGGTGGTGGTAGTCAATAATGAGTACTCGCAGACGAGTACCAAGACGGCGACCATCCATGGGATCGCTCCGGCCGGACGCCCGCCAGACTCGCCTCGAGCCCGACGGGCATGTCCGGCCCCGATGCGTCCGGACGCCCCCGGGAGGGCTCCCTAGATGGGCTCGCCCTCGTTCTCGTCGCCCTCCTGCGGGCCGGGCGTGCCGGTCCCGCTCTGGCTCGGCGACGGCGAGGGGGTGGGCCGGCCCGGCTCGGGCGTCGCCGGGACCGGCGGCGGGGTCGGGATGAACACCGTGGGCGGCAGCGGCCTCGGCAACGGCTCGGAATCGTCTTCCCTGCGCAGCAGGAACCAGACCATCACCGCCAGCAGCACGAGCAGCGCGGTCAGCACGACTCCGGCGATGATCACGGACCTGCGGGTCTCGGTCGGCGGCGGCGCGCCCTTGGGCGGCGCGGGCAGCGCGGGCGAGCGGTCGCCCACCCAGTGCGGCGCGAAGTCGGGGCCGTGCTGCTCGCCGATCAGCGTGCCGCTGACCAGCACCGGCTCCAGGAACCGCTCCGCCCCGGCCCTGTCGGGCTCGTACGGCGTGGCCACCCACGGGGCGCTCCCACCGTCCATCGCCAGCACCTGCGGGATCGTGTCGGCCACCGCGGTGCGCGCGCGTGTCGCCCTGGCCATCCAGCCCCGTACGCCGGAACGGCTCGCCGTCGCGTCGCGGACCCCGGTGACGAAGCGGTCGCGGGCCGCCGGGTCGAGCGCCGCCCCCTTGGTCAGCACCGCGACCGAGACGGCCCGGCCGTCGGGCGCCAGCCCGAGGTAGACCAGCCCGGCGGGTCCCACGCGCAGGCGGGCCTGCACGAGGAAGGGCCCCAGCTGGGGCGGGTCACCGTACTGGAGTGGAGTGGCCACGTCTGACATGAAAGCACACCCGGCCGATCACACCACGCCCCGCGGGTGCCGGGATCGGGCCGCCCCGCGGGCACGCGGGAGACGCGCGGGAGGCGCCTCGCGGGCACGCGGCGGGCACGCGGCGGGCACGCGGCGGGCACTGTCAGGAAATACGGAGCGGGCCCGTCGTGCGAGCCGCCATTTCATTTGATGGAATACCGACATGACCGTCGCCGAAGAACTGCCGAGCGAGACCGACACCGGATTGCTGCGCGACGCCCTGACCGAGGTCCGGCGGGTCATCGTCGGGCAGGAGCACATGGTGGAGCGGTTGCTCGTGGCGCTCCTGGCCAGGGGCCACTGCCTGCTGGAGGGTGTGCCGGGGGTGGCCAAGACCCTGGCGGCCTCGACCCTGGCCACGGTGGTCGGCGGGGAGTTCGCCCGCATCCAGTTCACCCCGGACCTGGTCCCGAGCGACATCGTGGGCACCCGGGTGTACCACCCCTCCCGCGAGGCCTTCGACGTCGAGCTCGGCCCGGTGTTCGTCAACTTCCTGCTCGCCGACGAGATCAACAGGGCCCCGGCCAAGGTCCAGTCGGCGCTGCTGGAGGTCATGGCCGAGCGGCAGGTGACCCTCGCCGGGGAGACCCATCCGCTGCCGAGGCCGTTCATCGTGCTGGCCACCCAGAACCCGATCGAGTCGGAGGGCGTCTACCCCCTCCCCGAGGTCCAGCGCGACCGGTTCCTGTTCAAGGTCCGCGTCACCCATCCCAGCGCCCACGAGGAGCTGGAGATCCTGCACCGGATGAGCGTGACCCCGCCGACCCCCAAGCCGGTGCTCGACCCCGCGCGGCTGGCCGCGCTGCAGTCCATGGCCGACCAGGTCTCGGTCCACCAGCTCGTCGCCGACTACGTGGTCAGGCTCGTGATGGCCACCCGCTCACCCGCCGAATACGGCCTGGCCGAGCTGCAGGAGAACATCGAGATCGGCGTCAGCCCCCGGGCCACCCTCGGCCTGGTCGCCGCGGGCCGCGGCCTGGCGCTGCTGCGCGGCCGCGACTACCTGCTCCCCGACGACGTGCGCGACGTGGCGGTGGACGTGATGTCCCACCGGCTGATGCTCACCTTCGACGCCATCGCCGACGGGATCGACCCCGAGGACGTGGTCCGCCAGATCCTCGCCGCGGTGCCGCCCCCGCTCGTCGTCTGGAACCAGGGCCCCCGGTGACCGGCCTCGAAGGCGCCGGCGATCCTGACCTGAGCACGGCCGAGCAGGCGTTGCGGCGGCTGGAGCTCACCATCGTCCGGCGCCTGGACGGGCTGCTGCAGGGCGCCCACCAGGGGCTCCTTCCCGGTCCTGGAAGCGAGTTCGGCGACAGCCGGGTCTACGTGCCCGGCGAGGACGACATCCGGCGGATGGACTGGTCGGTGACCGCCCGCACGACCGTCCCGCACGTGCGCGACCTGATCGCCGACCGGGAGCTGGAGACCTGGGCCCTGGCGGACCTGTCGCCCAGCATGGACTTCGGCACCGCCGGCATGGAGAAGCGGGACCTGGTCGTGGCCGCCGTCGGGGCGATCGGCTTCCTGTCGGGCCGGATCGGCAACCGCTTCGGCACGTACGTCCTGCACGACGAGTACGTCCACCGGATGCCCGCCAGGAGCGGCCGCCCGGCGCTGTACGGCCTGCTGCACTCGCTGATGGACGCCCCCAGGGGCCGCGTCGTCGCCGGTGCCCCCGATCTGGCCGAGGCGATCGAGATCCTGGCCTCGGCGCGGCGGCGGCGCGGCCTGCGGGTGATCGTCTCCGACTTCCTCGACCCCGAGCCCACCCTCGATCCCGGCCTGGAGCTGCCCTGGGAGCGGCCGCTCCGCCGGCTGGCCGCCCACCACCAGGTGCTGGCCGTCGAGGTGATCGACCCTCGCGAGCTGGAGCTGCCGCCGGTCGGGCTGGTCAGCATGACCGACCCGGAGACGGGACGCAGCCGCCAGATCCAGCTCACGCCCAGGGTCCGCCGGGCCTACGCGGAGGCCGCCGCCGCGCAGCGGATGACCAACCAGGTGGCGTTGCGCCGCTGCGGGGTGGCCCACCTGGTGCTGCGCACCGACCGCGACTGGGTGTTCGACATCGCGCAGTTCGTGCTGCGGCAGCGCCGCATGGCGCACCTGACCCATCGGCCCCCGAGGTCGGGAGCGACACGATGACCTTCCTCTCTCCGGCCTGGCTGTGGCTGTTCGCCGCGCTGGCGCTGCTCGTGGCCGGCTACGTGGCCGCCCAGTTCGCCCGGCGCCGCTACGCGCTGCGCTTCACCAACCTGCCCCTGCTGACGCTGGTGGCCCCCGCCGGGCCCGGCTGGCGGCGGCACGTGGCCCCGGCGCTGTTCCTCGTCATGATGAGCCTGCTGATCGTGGGCGCGGCCCGTCCCGCCGACTCGGTGCGCATCCCCCGCGACCGGGCGACGATCATCATCGCGCTGGACGTCTCGCTGTCGATGGAGGCCGACGACGTCCAGCCGAACCGGATCACCGCGGCCAAGGAGGCCGCCCAGAAGTTCGTCGCGGATCTGCCGGAACGGTTCAACGTCGGGCTGGTCGCCTTCGCCCGTTCCGCGTCGGTCGTGGTCTCGCCCACCACCGACCACCAGGCGGTCGGCACCTCCCTCGGCACCCTGACCACCCGGGCGGGCACCGCGATCGGCGAGGCGGTGTTCAGCTCCCTGGAGTCGCTGCGCTCCTTCGACCAGCAGGCGGTGACCGACCCGCCCCCGGCCGCGATCGTGCTGCTGTCCGACGGCGACAACACCTCGGGACGTTCGGTGGCCGAGGCGATCGACTCGGCCAAGGCCGTACGGGTCCCGGTCTCCACGATCGCCTACGGCACCCAGGAGGGGACGGTCTCGATCGACGGCCGCGACGTGAACGTACCGGTGAACAAGGCCACCCTGCAGACCCTGTCGGAGGGCACGGGCGGCCGGGCCTACGAGGCGGAGTCGGGCAGCGAGCTGAAGCAGGTCTACGAGCAGATCGGCACCTCGCTGGGCTACCGGACGGTCAACCAGGAGATCACCCAGTGGTTCGTGGTGGCGGCGGTCCTGGCCGGGCTGCTGACCGCCGGGGTGTCCCTGCTGCTGGGGTCGCGGATCCCCTGACCCCCGCGCCCCTCATCCGGCGAGGGCGGGCGTACGGGCGGTGGTCACGGCGCCGGGGCACGGCCGGGGTCACGGCCGGGGTCACGGCCGGGGCACGGCCGCCCTGAGCCGGTCCCGGCCGTTGGTAACGTTCTACGACGTGGCACATTACTTCGAGGAGCGTCCGGAGACCGCGGGCCGTCCCGGCTCGGTCACGCTCGTGCTCCCCGACCTCCACCTGAGACTGGAGACCGACAGCGGGGTGTTCTCCGCCGAGCGCGTCGACCAGGGCACCCGGATCCTGCTGGAGAGCGTCCCCCCTCCGCCTCCGGGCGGCGACCTGCTCGACCTGGGCTGCGGCTACGGGCCGATCGCGCTGACGATGGCCTCGCGCGCCCCGGAGGCGACGGTCTGGGCGGTGGACGTCAACCGCAGGTCGATCGAGCTGTGCGCGAGGAACGCCAGGGCCGCCTCCCTTGACAAAGTAAGGTCGATGCATGTCGACGAGGTCCCGCCGGAGGTGCGGTTCTCCGCCATCTGGTCCAATCCGGCGATCCGCATCGGCAAGGCCGCGATGCACGAGATGCTGACCCGCTGGCTGTCGCGCCTCACCCCGGACGGCGTCGCCCACCTGGTGGTCCAGAAGCACCTGGGCTCCGACTCCCTGCAGCGCTGGCTGAACGAGCGGGGCTGGCCCGCCGAGCGCGTGGCCTCCCGCTCCTCGTACCGGATCCTCCGGGTGGAGGCGCGCCCGGAGGCGGAGCCGCGGTGAGCCCTCCCGCTCCCCCGCGAGCACGCCGGCGCGACGGGCACAGGCGGACGGACACGAACGGGCGAGCACAGGCGGGCACGGGGCGGCGGCACGGTGGCGGGCGAGAAGCGGATCACCGCGAAACACGCGGAACGAACGAGGAACGACGAGGAACGGTGAACGACCGATGACGGCGAACCCCCGCAGGCAGCTGCGCCCGACCGATGTCAAGCGCCTCAACCGCACCTGGCGGAGGAACACCGAGGGACGGCTGGCCCTGATCCTGGAGTCGGTGACCGGCCCGTTCAACATCGGTTCCATCTTCCGCACGGCCGCCGCCTTCGGCGTGGAGCGGATCTGGCTGGCGGGCAACGCCACGCCGCCGACCAATCCCAAGGCGCAGAAGACCGCGCTGGGCACCGACCGCCTGGTGGCCTGGGAGGAGCCGGTACCCGTCCTGGAGGCCGTACGGGCGGCCAAGGAGGACGGGTTCGCGGTGGTCGCGGTGGAGCTGACCGGGGACGCCGTGCCGCTGTCCGAGGCCAAGCTGGGCGGGGACGTGTGCCTGGTGGTGGGCAGCGAGGACCACGGGTGCTCCCCCGCGCTGCTGGAGGCCGCCGACGGCGTCTGCTACATCCCGCAGGTCGGCCGGGTCGGCTCGTTCAACGTCGCGGTGGCGGCGGCGATCGCGGTGGCCGAGGCCCGCCGCCAGGAGTGGGCGGGCAAGGTGCCGTCCGAGGAGTGAGGGCGCGCGGCCGCCGGGCCGGTCACGGCGCCCTGTTCTCGTCCGTTCCCGGCCCGACGACCGCGCGCCCGGCACGGTCGTGCCCGTCGTGCTCACCGCGCCCGGCACGGTCACGGCCGTCGTGCTCGCCGTGCCCGTCGTGCTCACCGCGGCCGGTGTGCTCACCGTGGCCGTTGTGCCCGTCGTGGTCCCGGTCGCCGTCGAGCGGGACCTTCTCCCCGCCGTACGCCCTGCTCATCATGGCGCGCAGCCTGCGGAGCGGGTGATGCTTCCCGTTGTGCGCCGGGACACCGTCCCCGTCGCCGTCCTCGGCCGTCCCCGCGAGGATCGGGACCGGCTCCTTGCCCCGCACCTGGGCCTCGATGGACTCCAGGGGCGGGACGTGGACCTCGATGTACTCCCCCGTGGGACGGCGCTTGATCACACCGGTCTCCACACCGTGCCCGAGAGCCTCGGCGTCGCGGCGCTGCAGGCCCAGGCAGATCCGGTAGGTGACGTAGTACGCCACGGCCGGGCCGAGGAAGACCAGGACCCTGCCGGTGTAGATGATCTCGTTTATCGAGAGGCGGGAGTTCGCGGCGATCACGTCGGTGGCGGCCATCAGCCACAGGACGCCGTAGAACGTGACCGCCGACAGGCCGATCGCGGTGCGGTGCGGGTTGTTGCGGGGACGGTCCGCGAGGTTGTGCTCACGGCGGTCCCCGGTGACCCACTGCTCGGCGAACGGGTACAGGACCAGGCCCAGCAGGATGATCCCCAGCGGGACCAGCGCCGGGACGATCACGCTCATCGGCAGCGTGAAGCCCAGGAAGTTGATCTCCCAGGAGGGCATCAGGCGCAGCGAGCCGTCCAGGAACGCCAGGTAGAAGTCGGGCTGGGAGCCCGCCGAGATGTCGGACGGCGTGTAGGGGCCGTACAGCCAGACGGGATTGATCTGGGCGAAGGTGCCCAGCAGCGCGATGATGCCGAAGGTGAACATGAAGTAGGCGCCCGACTTGGCCATGAAGGAGGGGTAGGTGGGCGCGCCCACCACGTTGTCGTTGGTACGGCCCTTGCCCGGCATCTGCGTGTGCTTCAGCACCCACGTCAGGATCAGGTGGGCGGTGATGAGCGCCAGCAGGACGCCCGGCAGGAGCAGGATGTGGATCGAGTAGAACCTCGGGATGATCTCGTCGCCGGGATACTCGCCGCCGGTGAGGAAGAAGGTGAGCCAGGTTCCGACCAGCGGCAGTGACTGCGCCACGCCGGCGGTGATCCGCAACCCGGCGCCGGACAGGAGGTCGTCGGCCAGCGAGTAGCCGGTCAGGCCCTCGAACAGGGAGAGGGCCAGCAGGGCGACGCCGATCAGCCAGTTCAGCTCGCGCGGCTTGCGGTACGAGCCGTTGAAGAACACCCGGAGCATGTGGATCATCATGCCGCCGATGAACAGCAGGGCGGCCCAGTGGTGCATCTGCCGCATCAGCAGGCCGCCGCGCACGTCGAAGCTGATGTCCAGTGTCGAGGCGTACGCCTCGGACATCGCGATGCCCTTGAGCGGCGAGTAGGAGCCGTTGTAGACGACCTCCTCCATGACGGGCTTGAAGAAGAACGTCAGGAACGTGCCGGTCAGCAGCAGGATGACGAACGAGTAGAGAGCGATCTCGCCCAGCAGGAAGGTCCAGTGGTCGGGGAAGATCTTCCGCATGTTCCGTTTGAGGAACCCCGCCGCGCCGAGACGGTCGTCGGCGAACCCGCTCACGCTCGCCAGGCGTCCGGACGTGCTTCCCTTGCTCATACGCGGCCTCCGTTCTCACGGACCTCCGCCTCGACGTCGCCGCGCCCCGGAGAACCGGAAATCAGGCGAAACGGCGAGGTCAGCCGTGGACAACCAGGTATCTCCCATCATCCACGGCGACGGGCAGGTCAGGGCAAAGCCCTGCCCGGGGTCCGGCCGCGTCGGGGCCGTCTCCGTGTCCCTCCCGGAGCCTTGTGATCCAAACGTTCACCCGCCCGCGATGACGCGTCCAGCTCGCAGGGGGCATACTCCTGCACGTGCAACGCCGTTACCCCTTCCTCGACCATCCCGGCCCCCTGCCCTTCGCCCACCGGGGTGGAGCCGCCGAGGGCAGGGAGAACACCTTCCCCGCCTTCGAGCGGGCCGTGGAGCTCGGCTACACCTATCTGGAGACCGACGCGCACGCCACCGCCGACGGGGTGCTGCTTGCCTTCCACGACCACACCCTGGACCGGGTCACCGACCGCCGGGGCCGGATCGCCGAGCTGCCGTACCGGCTGGTGCGCGAGGCGCGGATCGGCGGCGTGGACGAGATCCCGCTGATGGAGGACCTGCTGGGCTCGTGGCCCGAGGCGCGCTTCAACATCGACGTCAAGGAGTCGGCGGCCATCGCGCCGCTCGCCCGGGCGATCGGCAGGACCGCCTCCCACGACCGGATCTGCCTCACCTCCTTCTCCGAGGAGCGGCTCGCCAGGGCCCGCGCCGCGATCGGCCGCGAGGTGTGCTCCTCGCTGGGCCCGCGCGGCGTGGCGACCCTGCGCGCCGCCGCCACCACCTCCGGGTACGGCCGCCTGCTCGCCCGCCTGGCCCGCGCCGGGGTGCCGTGCGCGCAGGTGCCGGTGGGCTTCCGCGGCCTGCGGATCACCACGCCCGCCCTGATCCGCACGGCCCACGCGCTCGGCATGCAGATCCACGTGTGGACCGTCAACCACACCGGGGTGATGGAACGCCTGCTCGACCTCGGCGTGGACGGCCTGATGACCGACAACATCTCGGGGCTGCGCGACGTGCTGGAGTCCCGCGGCCAGTGGTATCCAGGCCGTCTCGCCGCGTAGGCCGCGCGGGCACGAGTCCCCCCGCCCGTTCCCCGCTCCTCCCCCGATTCCCCTCCCCCCGCCCCCCGACAGACCGAGGACCGCTCATGACCTCCGAACAGGCCGTCGAGGACTCCCCCCAGTCCCGGCGCCGCGAGCAACGCGGCTGGTACTTCTACGACTGGGCGAACTCCGCCTTCCCGACCACCATCCTGACGGTGTTCCTCGGCCCGTACCTGACGACGATCGCGGAGACCGCCGCGCAGGGACGCCAGTACGTGGACGTGATCGGGTTCGACGTGCGGCCCAGCGCCTACTACTCCTTCGTGGTGGGTTTCGCGGCCATCCTGCAGATCATCCTGATGCCCCTGGTGGGCGCGCTGGCCGACCACACCGGCCGCAAGAAGGAGCTTCTCGCCCTCTTCGCCTACCTCGGCGCGGGTGCGACCGTCTGCTTCTGGTTCGTCGCCGACGGGCGCTACCTGCTGGGCGGCGCGCTGTTCCTGGTGTCCAGCGTGGCCTTCGCCGCCGCGTTCGTGATCTACAACTCGTTCCTGCCGGAGATCTCCACGGCGGACGAGCGCGACAAGGTCTCCGCCAGGGGATGGGGTTTCGGCTATCTCGGCGGCGGCCTGTTGCTCGCCGTTCACCTGGCGCTCTTCCTCGGCCACGAGGGCCTGGGCATCACCGAGGGCGACGCCGTGCGCATCGCCCTGTCGTCCGCGGGCCTGTGGTGGGGCGGGTTCACGATCATCCCGCTGTTGCGGCTGCGCAACCGGCGGGCGCTCCCCTCGGGCGCGGAGACGACCGCCCAGGCCGTGACGGGCAGCTTCCGCCAGCTGGGCCGCACGATCAGGGAGCTGCGGCGCTACCCGCTGACCCTCGGCTTCCTGGTCGCCTATCTCATCTACAACGACGGCGTGCAGACCGTCATCTCCTTCTCGGCCACCTACGCCGACAAGGAGCTCGGGCTGGACCAGACCGTGCGGATCGCGGCGATCCTGATGGTGCAGTTCGTGGCCTTCTTCGGGGCGCTGCTGCTCGGCCGGTTCGCCACCTCGTACGGGGCCAAGCGGGTCGTGATGGTCGCGCTGATCGCCTGGATCGCCGTGGTGGCCGTGGCCTACTTCCTGCCCAGGGGAGCGGCCCTGCCGTTCTTCGCGCTGGGGTTCGCCATCGCGATCGTGATGGGCGGGACCCAGGCCCTGTCGCGATCACTTTTCTCCCACGTGATCCCGAAGGGCAAGGAGGCGGAGTACTACAGCCTGTACGAGATCAGCGACAAGGGCTCGACGTTCCTCGGCTCGTTCACCCTCGGCCTGGCGCTCCAGCTGACCGACAGTTACCGCCTGGGCATCATCTCTTTGGTGATCTTCTTTGTGCTCGGTTTCGTGCTGCTCGCCCTCATCGACCTGCCCAAGGCCATCAGAGCGGCGGGAAACCGGGTGCCGGAACGCCTCTGAGAAACCCCGAAAAAAGGGCCCTTCACAGACCGGGTCAAGAACGTGCGATTGGATCACCCTGTCTGTGGGAATCCACACACGGTATCAAGCGTTGTACGCCGTGGGAGACGAACCCCTCACGACGGGGCCCTCAGGAGGCATTCAGACATGGGCGAGCGTGCGCTACGCGGCACCAGACTCGGGGCGACCAGCTACGAGAACGACCGCAACACCGATCTGGCCCCGCGCCAGGAGGTGTCCTACACCTGCCCGAAGGGTCATCGATTCGACGTTCCGCTTGCCGCTGAAGCCGAGATCCCGGCGACCTGGGAGTGCCGCATGTGCGGCGCGACCGCCCTCCGGGTGGACGGCGAACTGCCGGAGGCAAAGAAGGCCAAGCCCCCACGGACGCACTGGGACATGCTGCTGGAGCGCCGCACGATCGAGGACCTGGAGGAGGTGCTCAACGAGCGCCTGGCGATTCTACGCGCCCAGCGCCGCAAGAGCGCCTGACCGATTCGGAGAGTTCGGAGAGTCGCGGACCCTCGGCCCCCACCAGGGCCGGGGGTCCTCGCTTCCCCGGTCCCGGTCCCGGAGTCCCGGTCCGGCCGCGGAAGGGCGTCCGGCTCCTTCCCCGGCGGGGAACCGAGGGGAAGTGGCCCAATCGACTGGGGCGGCATTGGCTCTTAAGATCGGTCCTTTCCTCCCCTAGTGTCGCTTCCATGACCACTTCTACCAGCGAGGACACCGGCGGCACCGCATCGACGGCCCGCGGGAGAGCCTCGGCGCTGCGGGCTCTGCACGTACCCGGCCGGCCGCTGGTGGTCCCCAACGTCTGGGACGCCGCGTCGGCCCGCGCCGTCGAGGCGGCGGGCTTCCCGGTGATCGCCACCGGCAGCGCCGCGATCGCCTCGGTGCTCGGGTACGAAGACGGCGAGGAGACGCCCGTCGGGGAGATGCTGGCCGCGATCGCCCGGATCGGCCGCTCGGTCGGCCTGCCCGTCACCGCCGACATGGAGCGCGGCTACGGGCTGGAGCCCGCGGAGCTGGTCGAGCGGCTCGCCGCCGCGGGGGCGTCCGGCTGCAACCTGGAGGACTCCGACCCCCGTACCGGGGCGATGGCCGACGCCGGCGAGCAGGCCGCCTACCTCGGCGCCGTCAGGGCCGCCGCGACCGCCGCGGGCGTGGACCTGGTGATCAACGCCCGGGTCGACACCTACATCCACGGCACGGGGAGCGCCGAGGAGAGGCTGGCCGAATCGGTGCGGCGGGGCCGCCGCTACCTGGAGGCGGGCGCCGACTGCGTCTATCCGATCTTCGCGGCCGAGGCGGGGGCCGTCCGCGCGCTGGTCGAGGGGATCGGCGGGCCGGTCAACGTCCTTTTCCGTCCCGGCACACCGTCGCTCGGCGAGCTGGCGGACCTCGGGGTGGCCCGCGTGAGTTTCGGCCACGGCCTGCACGAGGCCGTACGGGCGTACGCGGCCCGGATGCTCGCGGCGATCCGGGACGGTGAGAGCCCCTACTCTCCGGGGCTGCCCGCGCCCTGACCCGGCGCCCCGGTACCTGACCCCGGCGTCCCGGCACGACCTCCCCGGAGCCCGGCTCAGAGGCGCAGTTTCCCCTGGGCGCCGCCACGCCACTCCACCAGCAGGACGGTCGCGTCGTCCTGCAGCCTCCCGTCGTGGTACTCCAGCACGCCGCGGACCAGGCGGCGCAGGGTCTCCGGCACGGGAAGGCCGTCGGCGTTGCGGCGGATGATGAAGTCGACGAAGCGCTCCAGGCCGAACTCCTGCCCCAGCCGGTTACGGGCCTCGGTCATGCCGTCGGTGTAGAGGAGCACGCGGTCGCCGGGTTCGAGCTGCTCCCTGCACGGGGTCACGGCCAGCCCCAGGCCGAGACCCATCGGGTGTGCGGGCGGGCACTGCAGGGTGGCGACCCAGCGCCCTCCCCTGATCACCACCGGGGGGTGGTGTCCCCGGTTGACCCAGGTGAACACGCCGGTACACATGTTCAGGTCGGCCAGGATCCCGGTGGCGAAGCGGTTGCCCACGCCGAACTCCTCGATCAGCACCTCCTCGATCCCCTCGCTGACCTCGACGAGGTCGGCGCCCTGGCGGCGGCGGTTGCGGCAGGCGGCCACCGCGAGGTTCGCGGTCAGTCCCGCGGACGCGTCGTGGCCCATCGCGTCGAAGATGGCCAGGTGGGCGGAATCCCCGGCCAGCGCGTAGTCGAAGGCGTCGCCGCCGAGTTCGTAGGCCGGTTCGAGCGCGGCGCCGATCACCACCTTCTCGGTGGCGAAGGTGAGCGGCGGCAGCAGGTTCCACTGCATCTCGGCGGCGACGTTCATCGGCCGGGTCCGTACCAGCCGGGCGTAGGAGTCGCTCTGGGAGTGCTTGCTCACCAGCAGCAGCGCGGTCATGGACGCGAGATGCCTCATGTCCTCCTCGGCCCGTTTCGCGTTCGTCCCCGGCCGGAGGCTGACCCGCAGTATCCCGAGGCGTTCGGTGCCGTCGAGCAGCGGCACCCACCAACGGCCCGGTTCGTCTTCCGAGGAGGGCCTGGACAGGACGCGCACCTCCTGGAAGGCCCGGCCCGCCAGGGTCCCGTCGATCCGGAGCTCGCCCTTCTCCCGCTCCGTCTCCTCACCGGCGCCACGACCGGTCAGCGGGCGCAGCACGTCCTGCTGCAGGTCGGCCAGGTAGATCAGCACGTCGTACAGTCCCACGTGGGCGGCGTGCTCCTCGACGAGGGCCGGCACGTCCTCCATCGCGCTCACGTGGCTGGCCTCGGCCAGTCCCGCGAGCATTCTCGCGCGTCCTTCGTAGGGCCTCATCCTGCCGTTCCCGCGATTCCCGTCCGTTCGCGGTACAGATGACATGGATCCGTCCACGACCACTCCTCGCCACTCACGGCACCACCGGGCGTCCGACGCGGGCGACGCGTCCGGCGTCCATCCAGGACCTCTACCCCCGTCCGGGGGATTGACCCGGTTCCCCCGCGCCCCCTCCGGGCAACCGGTGGATCACCACTCGTCGGCGGGCAGGTCGACGCCGTCGACGCGGTCGTAGATCACCACTCCGTCGGACAGCCTGACCACGCGCACCCTCCTGGCGAGCCCGGCCGTTTCCAGATCACGAGCCGAACGCACCGCGTGCCCGGGGAAGTGGTAGCGGTCGCGGGTGCTCCCGTGCGGCTCGTCGCGCTCGCAGAGGACCTCGTAGCGGTCCTCCGGCCATATCGGAGGCGGCGGCGTCTTCCGTCCTTGACCGGTGAGCCTGGTCATCGGCCCTCCTCCTCTCGGAATGTTCACTTCACGTGAACGGAACAGTCACCAAGTGATCGTTTTAGACATTCTTAATCACTCCATTATGGCCATTCGGAACCTTAGAACTGTAAGGTGAGCACCCCTCGCAGTGATTGGTCGGTCAACCAATCGCGGCCCGGGCCAGCCCACGACGATCCCGCACGCCGCCGGACCCGACCTCTCTTTGGCACGTTCCAATCCCCTCCCGCCCGCCAGGAGCCCGCCATGCCTGCCATCGACCATTTCGCCTACGGGTTCGTCACGCCGGCGGCCTCGTACATCATGTCGAGTATCGGCTGCCTGCTGGGGCTGCTGCTCGCCGCGCGGGCACGCGGGGCGGAGGACGGCTCGCGCGCGCTCTGGCTCGTCGGCGCGGCCCTGTCCATCGGCGGGACCGGCATCTGGGTGATGCACTTCATCGCGATGATGGGCTTCGACGTGCAGGGCACGCCGATCCGCTACGACGTACCGCTGACCGTCGCGTCCGCGCTGCTCGCCGTCGTCGTCGTCGGCGCCGGCCTTCTCCTGGTCTCGCGCAGGGAGGACAGCACCGGCGCGCTCCTCGGCGGCGGGCTGCTCACCGGCCTGGGCGTGGCGGGGATGCACTATCTGGGCATGGCGGCCGTGAACATGTCCGCGCACGTGAGCTACGACCCCCTCCTGGTCGGGTTGTCGCTGCTCATCGCCGTGGTCGCGGCGACGGTGGCGCTCTGGTTCAGCGTGCGCGTACGCGGGGCGCTCGCCACCACCGGCGCCGCCCTGCTGATGGGACTCGCGGTGAACGGGATGCACTACACCGGCATGTTCGCCATCGGCGTCGGTGTACACGACGACGCCGCGCCGGCGAGCGGGGCACAGGGGATGGACTTCATGCTGCCCCTGCTCGTCGGGATCAGCCTGCTCACCCTCGGACTGCTCCTGGCCATCTTCCTGTCCCCCTCCGAGCAGGAGCTGCGAGAGGACGCGGAGCTCCAGTCGCAGCTGCGGCGCGACCGCGCGGGCGACGACCGCCACCCCGCCGGGCCGATGGAACCCCACGCGCAGCCGAACCGGCGGCGCGAGCCCTCCCTGTTCGACGACCACGGCCCCGGGCGCTGACCGGGCACCCTCTCGGACAGAGGGCCTTCTCGGACAGAGGACCCGGTTGGACAAGGGGACCCGGTTGGGCAGGGGACCCGGTTGGGCAGGGGACCCGGTTAGGCAGGGGACCCGGTTAGGCAGGAGCCCGGTTGGGCAGGGGGCCCGGTTGGGCGGGGGGCCCGGCGAAAACCCGTGGCGTCGGCGGCCTCCCCGGCGGCACACTGCCCGCGTGAGCGAAGCATCGGGCCGCACGGTGAGCGCCCTCGTGACGGCCGGCGACGAGTGGCTGGGAACGGTCGGGCCGTTCCCGGTGGCCGACCCCTGGTGGGCCGAGGTCGGATCGGTCGTGGCCCACCTGGAGGAGGTGCTCGGCACGCCCGTGGTGGTGCTGCGCCTGGTCGACGCCGAGGGTCGGGACCGCGGCCCCCGCGAGGGCCACACGACCTACCACGTCGAGGCCCTCGGCCGCCCCACGGCCGGTCCGGCCCCCTTCGGGCCCGGCGCCCCGGACGCGGCAGGAAGGCCGCCCGCGCCCGCGGGCCTGACGACCCCCGTGGCGCACCGGGCGGAGTGGGCGAAGGCCTCGGGGGTGCGCGAGGCGCTGGACTGGGCCCGGACCGCGCTGCGCGAGGCGGGCAGGCCCGCCGAGGGGCCCGCGCGTCAGGTGAAGACGTGGAACCTGGCGGGGCTGTTCCGCATCCCCACGGGCTCGGGGCCGGTCTGGCTGAAGATCACTCCTGGTTTCGCCGCCGACGAGGCCCGCGCGATCGGGATGCTCGCGGCTGAGGACCCCGGCCTGGTGCCCGCCGTCGTGGCGGCCGACACCCCGAACCGGCGGGTGCTCCTGGAGCACGTGCCCGGCGGCGACTGTCACGGGGCACCCCGGGAGATCGTCGCCGAGGCGGTGAGCCGGCTGGCGAGGGCGCAGGCGGCCCTCGCCGGGCGCAGCGGCGCCGGGCGGCCCGGCGGGCTGCCCGACCGCACCCCCTCGGCCCTGGCCGCCCTGGTGGGCGGGCTGCTCGACGGGGAGGCGGCCGGCGACCTGGACGCCGGGGAGCTGCGCCTGGCCCGCCGACTGGCAGGCCGCCTGCCGTCGCTGGTCGCCGCGCTGGAGTCCTGCGGCCTGCCGTGCACGCTGGTGCACGGCGACTTCCACCCGGGCAACTGGGTGTCGGGGCCGCGCGGCACCGTCGTGCTGGACTTCGCCGACAGCCACTACGGTCACCCCGCCCTCGACGGGCTGCGACCCCGCGACTTCCTGCCCGCCGGCCGCTGGGAGGCGGCTGCGGACGCCTGGTGCGAGACGTGGGCGGCGAGCGTCCCCGGCTGCGACCCGGCCCGCGCGCTGATCCTGGCGGAACCGCTGCAGCATCTCGCGTACGCCCTCCGCTACCAGGAGTTCCTCGACAACATCGAACCCAGCGAGCGGCGCTACCACGAGGGTGACCCGGCGCAGGCCGTCCGCGCGGCCGTGGCCGCCGCCGAGGTGGCCGGCCTCCTCTGAGGGGATCTCCCCCGCGTCCACGGGCCTTTCCTCGCCTGCGGGACCGGGACCGGTGGCGGCCGGTGGGCGGGCGGCCCGTCACTCACCCGCGCACAGCGCGGGAGCCTTCTTGTGCGGGTAGACGTGGTCCAGCTCGTGGCCGGGCGGCAGGACGCAGCGGCGCTCGCCGGGCTCGGTGTGCGGGCACCGGAGCGCGTCGACGCGGCGCGGCAGCGTCGCCGTCTCCTCGCTCCCGCCGTCGGCGGCGGCCTCGTCAGTCATGACACGTGTCCTTCTGTGACATCCGGGCCGCGGCGGCCGGACGGTGGGGGGCCGGGACGGCGGTCCGCGCGGGGCGCGTCCGGGGGAGGCACGGGACGGATCCCGCGAGGGCGCCTTCCCCGCGGCCGGCCGCACGTGCGGCGCAGCGACCCATCCTCGCGAGTTCTGGATGTCCAGAACATGTCATCGACGCTGCTCCGTTTGGTCGCTGTCAAAAGTCGGCACCCGTGCGCCGAAGGCGCGGCGACCAGTCTTCCAGAGTTCCCCCCGGCCGCGCGAGAGGGAAAAGCACGCGATCGTCGATCACTCACCCGCTGTTTCGGCCGTATTCCTCGGCAGTTTCGGTCATATCACCGCCTCGGGAGGCGGGCGTCCGCAACCCTCGCGCAGGTCGCCGCCCCCTCGCCGGTCATAGCCCCAGAAAGCCATCGAGGCCCCCATAACATCGCGGTAGGGATTCTTTGGGAGATCCCTCTGCGGGCCTCTCCCCCATACCTTGACATCACCCCTCACAAGGAGTGTTCATGTTACGTCGAGGTACCCTCCTGACCGGCGCCGCTACCGTGGCCCTGTACCTGGTCGCCACCGTGGCGCCCGCCGTCGCAGCATCCGCCCCCCCTGCCCCCCAGCCTCCCGCGGCCATGCTCGACGCCCTCCAGCGCGACCTCGGCCTCACCGCCGAACAGGCCGTCCAGCGCCTGGCCAACGAGCACCGCGCGGCCGCCTCCGAGGCCGCCCTGACCCAGGAGCTCGGCGCCGAGTACGCCGGCGCCTGGCTCAACGGTGACGCCTCCCAGCTCTCCGTGGCGACCACCGACGCCGCCGACGCGGGTGCCATCAGGGCCAAGGGCGCGCAGCCCGTGATCGTCGGCCGTTCCCTCGCCGGCCTCGAGGCCGTCAAGGCCAAGCTCGACGGGGCGTCGGCGGAGGCGAAGGCGGGCGCGTCCCTCTGGTATGTCGACGTCACGACCAACAGTGTCGTGATCCTCGCCGGCAGCCAGGCCGCAGGCGAGGCCCTCGCCGCCGCCGCCGGCGCCGACAAGAACGTCGTGAAGGTGGCGCTCTCCACCGAGCAGCCCCAGGCCTTCATCAACATCATCGGCGGCAACGCCTACTACATCGGCGGCAGCCGCTGCAGCATCGGCTTCTCCGCGCGCCGGGGCAGCGCCCCCGGCTTCGTGACCGCCGGCCACTGCGGCAGGGCGGGAGCCACCACCACCAACCCCTCCGGCTCCTTCTACGGCTCGTCGTTCCCCGGCAACGACTACGCCTGGGTCTCCACCCCCGGCCACACCGTGACCCCCTACGTCCGCGGCTCCGGCGGCGCCAACGTCACCGTGCGCGGCTCCACCCAGGCCTCGGTCGGCGCCTCGATCTGCCGCTCCGGCTCCACCACCGGCTGGCGCTGCGGCGTCATCCAGCAGCACAACGCCAGCGTGCGGTACTCGCAGGGCACGGTGAGCGGCCTGACCCGCACCAGCGCGTGCGCCCAGCCCGGCGACTCCGGCGGCTCGTTCATCTCCGGCAGCCAGGCCCAGGGTGTCACCTCCGGCGGCTCGGGCAACTGCAGCACCGGCGGCACGACCTACCACCAGCCGGTCAACGAGATCCTCTCGGCGTACGGGCTGACGCTCGTCACCGGCTGATCTCGCCTCCTCACCAGCTGCTCGCCGTGAGCAACCCCCCGATGGCCGAGGAGGCCCGCTAGAGATGTCCAGAATCATCCGCTTCGGCGTCGCCCTCATCCTGGGGCTGGCCTTCCTGGTGACGGTCACCCCCGCCCAGGCGGCGCCCGCCCACGCGGCGGACGCCCGCACCGCAGTGGTTCGCGTGCTCAGATACGACGCGAGCAGGGCCGCGGAGTTCCGGTCCGCCGTCGACCAGGCGGCCCAGATCTGGAATTCCAGCGTCTCGAACGTACGACTGGTGGCCGGCAGCCCCGCGGACTTCGTGGTGCTCGCCGACAACGGCTGGCCCCGTGCGCAGCCCACCAGCCTGGGTCGCGGAACGGTGTGGATGGGACGGCAGGCGACCGCGCAGGGCCACAACCCGCTGCGGATCGCCGCCCACGAGATCGGCCACATCCTGGGCCTGCCCGACCGGCGTACCGGCCGGTGCACGGACCTGATGTCCGGCGCGAGCGCGGGCACGAGCTGCACCAACCCGAACCCGAACGCGGCGGAGAGAGCCGAGGTCCAGCGCAACTTCGCCGGATTCACCCCGGCGATCGACTTCGGTCAGATCTACGTCGACAGCCCCGAGCACGCGGCGTCCCCCTCCTAGACGGACGCCCGCGAGCACCTCGCCGGTCCGGCCGTTCCCTCGGCCGGGCCGGCGAACCCGTGTCCGGGGACCGGCCGAGGCCCGGCTCCCGGCGGGCGGGAGATCACCGGAACGTCCCGCCCCCAGCGTGCGAAGCCCGCGTCAGAGGGGTTTCTCGAAGCAGAGGGAGCCGGGGAGCCGGTCGTAGGGAGGGAAGACGGGGATGGGGGTGTAGCCCTCCCGCTCGTACATCCGCACCGCGTCCGGCTGGCGGGGGCCGGTCTGCAGGACGACCCGGGGCGCGCCCAGCGCGCGGGCCGCGTCCTCGGCGGCGGCCAGCAGGGCCCGCGCCACGCGGGTGCCCCGGTGGGACGGGGTCACGAACATCCGCTTGAGCTCCATGTCGTCACCGAGCCCGCGCAGCGCCACGTGGCCGACCGCGAGGCCCTCCGCCGTGTAGGCGACCCCGGTGTAGGCGACGGTCTCCGGCTGGACGTTCATGCCGCTGGGCATGAGACCGGCGACGGCGAGCAGGTCGGCGTAGCGGGCGTCCATCTCCTCCGTCATGGCCCGCCGGAGCGCCACGGCCGCCGTGTCGTCCCAGCCGACCGGCCGGACCTCGATCAGGCCGGTTCCCTGCGCGAACGCGGTCATGTGCGAAACCGCCCCTCTTCCCGTTCTCGCGGCCGCGGACCGTCCTGGGCTCGCCGCGGCGCGTGTCGCGCCGTCACGCCCTCACGATTCCGGGTCACGCTAAATCCCGACTCAAAAGGTAGAAAAACAGGGTTTTCCTGTCAACGTCCACGGCAGGATCTCACGGACACGGCGACGCCCGAGGGTCGGCCACCGGTCACGGGGGAAGGATCCAGGCATGACCAGTTCCCACATCAGCGTCTCGGTGGACGCGCACACCCCGCCGGAACGGGTGTTCGCCGTGCTCACCAACTGGCCGAGACACGACGAGTGGATGATCCTGACCCGGGCGCGCGTCACCGCCGGGAACGGCCACAGCGTCGGCAGCCGCCTGGAGGCCTTCACCGGGGCGGGGCCTGCCGGGTTCCTCGACACCATGGAGATCACCGAGTGGGACCCGCCGAGGAGCGTGGGGGTCCGGCACACCGGATGGCCGGTGCGCGGCACCGGGGTCTTCCGCGTGCTGCCCCGCGAGGGCGGCGGCAGCACGATCGTCTGGGAGGAGGAGCTCGACGTGCCGTTCGGCGCGGCCGGGCGGCTCGGCTGGCAGGTGATCAAGCCGCTGAACGCGGTCCTGTTCCGGTTCTCGCTGCGCCGCCTGGCCGCGCTCAGCGGTCGGTGAGACCCCGGCCGGAGTCTCCGGCGCCGCCGCCCGGCGCCCCCGCGCCACCCGGCTCGTCGCGGACGACCTCGCCGTGGACGACCGGCCCCGAGCCCGGAGGCCTCCCGGCGTCGCGCAGCAGGTCGAAGGGCGATCCCGGGCCGCCGAACGGCGAGCCGAGCCCGGCGCCCGCCGCGTTCCTGGCGACGAGGGTGCGGACCCGGCGGGCGAAGAACCAGGATCCGAGCCTGCGGACCATCGGCCGGGTGAACGGCAGCAGGCACAGGAAGCCGAGGACGTCGGTGAGGAACCCCGGGGTGAGCAGCAGCGTGCCGCCCACGAGGACCAGCCCGCCGTCGGCGAGCTCACGGTCGGGCATCCGGCCGCTCTGCAGCGCGCCCTGGAGATTGCGCCAGGCCCGGCGGCCCTCGCGGCGCACGATCCAGGCGCCGAGCAGGCTGTCGGCGAGCAGGAGGGCCACCGTCGGCCACCCGCCGATGACCTGGCCGACCTGGATGAGCACCCATATCTCGAGGACCGGCACCACGAGGAAGGTCAGGAACAGCAGAATGCGCATTTTCGCCTCAACTCGTGCGACAGCCGTACGACATGAACAACGTCCCGGAGCGGCGGCGCGTTCCGCGTTCGCTCAGCGTGGACGGCGTCCTCAGCGGACTCTCAGGATCGCGCCCCCGGGGAGTCCGGCGGCCTCGCGGGAGCGTCCCCGGCGGCCCGGACGCGGGACCGCGGAGCCGCGTCCGGACCGTCAGGACATCCGGGCCGCCCGGGCGGGCGCGAGACCTCGCAGCCGCGGGGTCAGCGACGGCGATCGCGGCGGCGGCGCAGGCGGGCGGGCAGGCCGGTGACGCCCCACACCGTGATCCGCCACAGGGCCTCGACCACGATGCCGCGGCTCATCTTGCTGGCCCCGACGGTGCGCTCCACGAAGGTGATGGGCACCTCCTTGACGCGCATCCCGCAGACGGCCGTACGCAGGGTCAGGTCCACCTGGAAGCAGTAGCCGCGCGACTCGACGTCGTCCAGGCTGATCTTCTCCAGGGCCGAGGCGCGGTAGGCGCGGAAGCCCGCGGTGGCGTCCCGGACCGGGAGGCCGAGCACCAGCCGGGTGTAGATGTTGGCGCCGCGCGACAGGAACTCCCGCGAGGCCGGCCAGTTGACGACCTCGCCGCCGGGCACCCACCGGGACCCGATCGCCAGGTCGGCCCCCTTGGCCAGCGCGTCCAGCAGCTTGGGCAGCTCCTCCGGCTGGTGGGAGCCGTCGGCGTCTATCTCCACGAGGACGCCGAAGCCCTCCCCCAGGCCCCAGCGGAAGCCCGCGATGTAGGCGGCGCCCAGGCCCTGCTTGGCCGGCCGGTGCAGCACGTGGACGTGGTCGTCGTCGGCCGCCAGCTTGTCGGCGATCGCCCCCGTGCCGTCGGGGCTGTCGTCGTCCGCGATCAGGAGGTGGGCCTCGGGCACGGCCGCGCGCAGCCGCCGGGTGATCAGTGGCAGGTTCTCCCGCTCGTTGTACGTCGGGACGATGACGAGCACCCGACCAAGCATCCGCTCCATCACGCGTCTCCCACCTGCTGATCATCCTCCCGGTTCACGGGGCGCCCCGCGCGGGGCGCCCGGCGCCGCCAGGCGGCGGCCACGGCACCCGCACCCACAAGTATCAGGGCCCATTCGGGCAGCGCGCCCACGCGGGTGGCGACGGTTTCCGCGGTCCTGACCGGAACGGTCAGCACGTTCATGGCGGGCACCAGCTCGCCGGTCCGCCAGGCGATCGAACCGCTCGGGGTCACATACGCCGAGATGCCGGTGATCGCGGAGGTGATCACCGCCCGATTGTGCTCCACGGCCCGCAGCTGGGACATGGCGAGCTGCTGGGGCGGCAGGTTGGTCAGGGCGTAGGTGGCGTTGTTGGTCTGCACCACCAGCGGCGTGGCACCCGTCCTGGCGGTGTCGCCCACGATGCCGTCGAAGGCCACCTCGTAGCAGTTGATCGCCCCGACCGTCACCGGGCCCAGCTTGAGGTCGCCGTCGCGGGTGCCCGCCACCGACTGCCTGCCGACCAGGGAGGCCCGCTCGAACAGGGCCAGCACGAGACCCTTGAGCGGGGTGAACTCCCCGAAGGGGACCAGCTGCTGCTTGTCGTAGTAGGCGCCGGGGCCGGTGACCGGGTCCCAGACGATGCTGCGGGTCGCCCGGTTGCTCTCGCCGATCCTGACCACGGCGCCGACCAGGACGGGCACCCCGACGTCCTTGACCGCCGCGTCGATCTCGTTCCGGGCGAACTCGTCGCTCAGCGGGTCGATGTCGGTGGAGTTCTCCGGGAGCACGACCAGGTCGGGGCGGGGCGTCCTGCCCTCCCTGACGTCCCGTGCCATCTGGTGGAGCATCCGGGTGTGGTTGCCGAGGACCACGGCGGGCTCGTCGCCCAGCGGGTGCATGCCCCGGCCGGGGACGTTGCCCTGGATGACGCCGACGGTCACGTTCCTGCCCTCGTCGCCGTACCGGGGGACGGCGAGGGCCGCGGCCGGCACGGCGAGCGCCCCGGCGAGCGGCAGGACCAGGGGCAGGGCCAGCGCCCTTCCCCGGCGCGCGCCTCCGGCGGGGCGGGGGCCCGGGGACGCGGGCGGGCCCGAGGACGTGATCGGGCGGGAGGCCGTGATCGAGCGGAGGGCGGGGAACGAGCGCACCGCCGCCAGGGCGAGCAGGCCGCCGCACAGGGCCACCGCGAAGCTCACCAGCGGCGCCCCGCCGAGCGCCGCGTACGGGGTGAAGACCGACTCCCCCTGGCTGAAGGCCACCCGCGCCCAGGGGAATCCGCCGAAGGGGAACCGTCCCCGCGCCCACTCGGCCGCCACCCAGAGCGCGGCGCTCCACAGCGGCCACAGGGGCAGCCGGGTCACCAGGGCGGTCCCCGCCCCCCAGGCGGCGTAGAAGACGCTCTCCATCGCGACCAGGCCCAGCCAGGCGTCGGCGCCGATCGGGCTCACCCAGTGCAGGCCGGGCAGCAGCAGGGCGGACCCGGCCAGGAGCCCGAGCCACGCGCCCCGGCGCGGACGGGTGCCGCGGACCGCCAGGACCGCCAGGGTCATGCCGGGCGGCGCGAGGAACCACAGCCCGAGCGGCGGGAAGGCGAGGAACATCAGCAGGCCGCCGGCCACCGCGCCCGCGACGCGGGAGGGCAGTGCCAGGCGCGAGGCGGGAGGCGGGTCCTCCACGCCGGGCGGGTCCTCCACGCCGGGCGGGCCGTCGGCGGCCACGGCCACCGGACGCTCCGGGAGAGCGCCCGCCGGACCGCTCACCGGGCCGTCCGCCGGAACCCGTCCGAGGCCGGCCGCCGGGCCGGCCGCAGGATCGCCCGCCGCGGGCCTCTGCGGTACCGGGACGGCCGTCTTGTCCTGCACCACGGGCGGGGCTCCTTGCGATGTCGTGCGGGCGGGTGGCGCCTGGTCTTCCCAGCCGGGCTTCCTAGCCGGAACGGTACCGCCCGGCGGGCACGCCCCCAAAAGCCCTGCACCATATCAACCAGAAACAACCTTAAAGCACTATAAATCGACAGAAACTTCCACAAGTAGCTCCAGAGCGGCAACGGGGCGGCCCGGGGTGTCCTTTCGACACCCCGGGCCGCCCCGACGCTTGCGGCGCTCGCACGGGAGCGGGAAGAGGGCCCGGGCGACCCTTCGGACCGGTTCCGTCCCGTCGGCGGCGAGCGCGGATTGCCGTTGTCTACTGGGTGCCCGGACCCCTCCTGGGTCCAACCCCCCGCCCGGAAGGAGTGCCCCGCCTCGACGGACTGCAGGCCCTGCGCCTGGCTGTACGGACGGGGGGATCCCCCCGTCACGGGCGCAGGAGACGGCGATGTCGAAAGGCGGCCGACCGGCCAGTCCCGTGCTGGACTGGGCAGCAAACTACCGAGCCCAGCGCAGATGTCAACCGTGTCACCAACTGCGGAAACATCAAGTTTTCGCAGCTGGGACATGATCGACGAGAGCCGTCAATGGTCTCATGTGATCCGATGTCTCTCAAGTCGAGCGAGCGCGTCGGGAAGCGGACCGTCGTGCACGACGCCAAGCCGCTGGGTGGCGCGGGTCAACGCCACGTAAAGATCGCTCGCCCCGCGCGGGGACTCGTCCAGGATCAGCTCCGGCTCGACCACGACGACCGCGTCGAACTCCAGCCCCTTGGCCTCGGCGACGGTCAGCACCGCCACCTGCGCGTCCAGGGCCGCCGCCCCCGGCCCGGCCACCGCGCCGTCGACGGAGCGGACCACGATCTCCCCGAACTCCCCGGCGCGCGACTCGGGAACGATCACGACGAGCCGCCCGCCCTCGACGACCTCGGCCTTGACGACCTCGCCGAGGGAGGCCGTCGGCGAGGTCGCCCACGGACGCGATCCCGTCTCCCTGACCGAGGCCGGGGCGGTCAGCGCCGGGTCGACCAGGGTGAGCACGTCGGCGGCCACGGCCATCAGCTCGGCCGGGGTGCGGTAGTTGACGCTGAGGGTCTCCTCGCGCCAGCGCCCCGACACGTACGGGTCGAGGACCCGGCCCCAGGAGCGCGCCCCGGCCGACGAACCGGTCTGGGCCAGGTCGCCGACGATCGTCATCGACCGCGTCGGGCAGCGGCGCATCAGCATCCGCCAGTCCATCGGCGACAGCTCCTGCGCCTCGTCGACGATGACGTGGCCGAAGGCCCAGGTGCGGTCGGCCGCCGCGCGCTCGGCGGTGGTCAGGAAGACGTCGTCGCCGAGGTGGCGGGCGGCGAACTTCTCGGCGTCCATGATGTCGGACAGGCCGGTCAGCTCCAGGACCTCCTTGGCGTAGGCGAGCTGGTGCTGCCGCTCGTCGAGCGCGGCGGCGCGCTGCGCCGCCTGCTCCTCCTCGGCCATCCAGGCCCCGGCCCGCAGCACCGCCGGGTCGATGTCGCCGAGCAGCTCGGCGGCCTCGTCCAGGAGCGGCACGTCGGACTCGGCCCACCAGTTCTCCCCCGTGCGGGGCGGCTCGCGCAGCATCAGCTCGCGCTCGGCCTCGCCGAACTCGGCGGCGGCGTGGTCGAGGCGCTCGCGGGAGGTGAACAGCCCGATCAGGAGCTGCTGCGGGGTGACGTAGGGCCACAGCCGGTTCAGGGCCGCCTTGACGGGCCGCTCGGTGCGCAGGTCCTCGCGGATGTCGGCCAGCTCGTCGTCGTCGATCATTCCCTTGCCGAGCTGCCTGGCGGCCTGCCGGGCGAGCGCGTTGAGCAGGTGGCGGACGAAGACCGCGCGGGCCTCGTTGTGCGCCCTCTTGGAGCGGGAGGCCCGGTTGCGGGCGGCCTCCAGGACGTTGCCCTCCAGCCGCAGGGTGTAGCGGTCGAGCTTGATCTCGATCGGCTTGCGCGGCACCCGCTGCCGCTCGCGCACGGCCCGCGCCACGACCTGGGCCATCCGGGCGTCGCCCTTGACCGCCGCCACCTCGGGACGCTCCTTACGCCCGGGGACGACCCCCGGGTACAGCTCGGAGACGGTCGACAGCAGCACGTCGGTCTCGCCCAGGGAGGGCAGCACCTGCTCGATGTAGCGCAGGAAGGTCAGGTTCGGCCCGAGGATGAGCACGCCCCTGCGGGCCAGTTTCTCCCGGTGGGTGTAGAGCAGGTAGGCGGCGCGGTGCAGCGCGACCACGGTCTTGCCGGTGCCGGGACCGCCCTGCACGACCAGCACCCCGCCCAGGTCGGAGCGGATGATGCGGTCCTGCTCGGACTGGATGGTGGCGACGATGTCGCGCATCCGGCCGGTGCGCTTGGCCCCCAGGGAGGCCAGCAGCGCGGCCTCCCCGTTGAGGGTGGCCACGTCCTCCTCGGTGAGGCTGTCGAGATCCAGGAGATCGTCGTCGATCCCGATCACCGTGCGGCCCTTGGTCTGCAGGTGGCGGCGGCGGGTGACGCCCATCGAGGCCGCCGGGGTGGCGCCGTAGAAGGGCTGCGCCACCGGCGCCCGCCAGTCGATCAGCATCCGGCGCTGGTCGTCGTCGGCCATGCCGATGCGGCCTATGTAGAGTGAGGTGTCGTCGGCGTTGTCGAGCCGGCCGAAGCACAGGCCGTTCTCGACCGCCCACAGGCGGCCCAGGCGCTCGGCGTACATCCCGGCGAAGCTGTCACGCTCGGAGCGGTTCTGATGCGTGCCGCCACTTCCGCCCTGCGCGAGGACGCCGTCCAGCTGCCGCTGGGTGCGCTCGCGCAGCAGATCGAGCCGGGCATAAAGGCAGGAAACATACTCCTGCTCCCGGGTCAGCTCGATTTGACGGGTTGCCGTCGCTCCATTATCGTTGCTAGTAATGGGATACTCCGGGCCATTGCGCTGGTTGTTATGACAAACCATCACCTTAGCAGGTCCGTCGAGAAGTTTACCCGCCCCTCCGTCATCACAGCTTGATTGCGGCGCTCCCTGCCTGCTTGACGAAAATCCGCCGGGTTCCTTACATTCACTCGAAGTTAGGAAAGTTTCCTAACTTTGCGTCATCAGTGGATGCAAGGACGCACGCGGAGGATCAGTGACCCAGCCGACGCCCGGCACCCCCAGCCTGCTGCGCGCGATCAACGACCGCGCCGCCCTGCAGGCGCTGCTGGAGCGCGGCCCGCTGACCCGCCCGGAGATCGGCGCCCTCACCGGCCTGTCCAAGCCCACCGCCTCACAGCTTCTCATCCGCCTGCAGGAGGCGGGCCTGGTCGTGCTCGACGGCATCCGCGAGGGGCTGCCCGGCCGCACCGCCGAGGTCTACCGGCTCAACCCCGCCGCCGCGCACGTCGCCGCGCTGGACGTCACCCGCGCGGGCATCGACGTCAGGGTCGCCGACATCACCGGCGCCGTGGTCGGCGAGCACCACCTGCCCAGTCCCGGCCGCTCCGGCGGCGACGCGCTGGAGCGGGTCAGGGCCGCGCTGGAGGGCGCGGGCGCCCCCGCGGCGCTGCGGCGCGTGGTCATCGGCGTGCAGGGCACGATCGACCCCGGCACCGGCAAGATGGCGTACGCCACCAGCAAGGACATGCCCGGCTGGCACATCCCCGACCTGGTCCGCACCCTCGGCGACGGCCTGGGCGTGCCGGTCGCCGTGGAGAACAACGTCAACCTCGTCGCCCAGGCCGAGCAGGCGCACGGCGTGGGCCGCGGCCACCGCGACTTCGTCCTGCTGTGGGCCGACGAGGGCCTCGGCGCCGCGCTGGTCCTCGGCGGGCGGCTGCACCGGGGCGCCACCGGCGGCGCGGGAGAGGTCGGCTACATGCCCACCCCCGGCGCGCCGACCGCCAGGGACACCGGCCGCTACGCCAACCACGGCTACCAGGCCCTCACCGGCGGCCCCGCGGTGCTCAAGATCCTCAGATCGTACGGCGTGCGCGGCACCGCGCCCGCGCAGGCGGTGCTGAACGCCGTGCAGGCCTCGGCGTCCACCGGCAGGCGCGCCGACGACGCCCGTGCCGGGCTGCGCGACATCGCCTCCCGGATCGCCGTCGGGCTGGCCGCGATCACCTCCGTCGTCGACCCCGAGATCATCGTGCTGACCGGCGGCACCCTCCTCGCCGGCGGCGACACCCTGCGCGAGCTCGTCGAGCACGAGCTCCACGCGCTCACCATCCCCCGGCCCCCGCTGCTGCTGTCCACCGTCGAGGGCAATCCCGTCCTCGCCGGCGCGCTCGACCTCGCCCTCGCGACCGCGCGTGACGAGGTCTTCAGCTCCACCCTCCCCTCCTGACCCCTCCTGACCCCGCCGCCCCCCGAACCCGCACAGGCCCCGAACCGTACGAGCCGTACGGTTCTCACCCGACCCCGCTGGACCCCGCCCGGAACCCCGCCAGATCCACCGCCCCCAGGAGGCAGCCGTCGTGCACCGACGCTTTCTCACCCTCGCCCTGGCCACCCTGACGGCCGCCACCCTGACCGCCTGCACCGCGGGCACCGAGAGCGCGCCCGCGCTGGGCTCCCAGCCCAGACCCTCGGGCTCCGCCTCCGCCGCGCTGCCGGCCTCCACCATCGAGCTGTGGCACGGGTTCTCCGCGCCGGCCGAGGTCAAGGCGTTCGAGGACGCCATCGCGGGCTTCCGCACGAAGTTCCCCCAGATCACCGTCAAGCTGGTCAAGGGCGTGCAGGACGACCAGATCACCCAGGCGGTGCGCGGCGGGAAGGCGCCGGACGTCGCCTCCTCGTTCACCACCGACAACGTGGCCCAGTGGTGCCGCAGCGGAACGTTCCAGGACCTCACCTCGGTGATCGAGCAGGACGGCATCGACCTGTCCGTGCTGCCGGAGGTCTCGCGCTCCTACACCGAGTACGAGGGCAAGCGGTGCGTGATGCCGCTGCTCGCCGACGCGTACGGGCTCTACTACAACAAGGCCCTGATGAAGGGCGAGCAGCCGCCCAGGACGCTCTCGGAGCTGACCGAGCTGACCAAGAAGCTCACCGTCCGCGACGCGGACGGGAACATCAAGGTCGCCGGGTTCGTCCCGAGCTTCCAGTACTACGAGAACTCCGCCTCGCACATGGGCCCGATGGTCGGCGCCACCTGGTACAAGCCGGACGGCACCTCGGCGGTCGGCTCCGACCCGGCGTGGAAGGAGCTGCTGCGCTGGCAGAAGGAGCTCGTCGACTGGTACGGGTACGACAAGCTGGAGAAGTTCCGCAAGAGCCTGGGCCAGGAGTGGTCGGCCGACCACCCCTTCTACAAGGGCAAGATCGCCATGATCCTGGACGGCGAGTGGCGCAACGCCATGCTCGCGGGCGAGGCCGGGGACATCGACTACGGCACCGCGCCGCTCCCGGTCTCCGACGCCAAGCCCGACCTGTACGGCAGCGGCTTCACCGCGGGCACCGTGATCGGCGTGCCCAAGGGCGCCAAGAACCCGCAGGCCGCCTGGGAGCTGGTCAAGTATCTGACCACCGACACCTCGGCGCTGGTCACGCTCTCCAACGCGCTGCGCAACGTGCCGACCACCAAGGCGTCGCTGGAGTCGCCCGACCTGAAGAAGGACGCGAACTTCCAGACCTTCCTCGACATCTTCGCCCACCCGAAGACGAGCACGGTCCCGGCCAACGTCAACAGCACCTTCAACCAGGACTCGCTGCAGGAGTTCCTGGTCAAGTGGGAGAACGGCTCGGCCACCGACCTCGACGCCGGGCTCGCCGCGGTCGACAAGCGCCTCGACGACAAGATGAAACTGTCCGGGGGCTGATCCTCGATGAGCACCGTCCGCGCCGCGCCGCCCCTCCGGCGGCGCGGCGAGGGCCTCAAGGCCCTCCTGTGGATGTCGCCCTGGCTGGTGGGGTTCGCGGTGTTCTTCGCCTACCCCCTCGCGGCGACGGTCTACTTCTCCTTCCACCGCTACGACCTGTTCACGCTGGAGTTCGTCGGCCTGGACAACTACCGCTACTTCCTGGTGGACGACCGGGCCTGGGCCTCCATCGGGAACACGCTGTGGCTGGTGGTCCTCATGGTCCCCGCGCAGGTGCTCTTCGGGCTGGGCGTGGCGTGGCTGCTCACCCGGCTCAAGTCGGGCGCCGGCTTCTTCCGCACGGTGTTCTACCTGCCGTCGCTGATCCCGGTGGTGGCCGGCACGGTCTCCTTCGTGTTCCTGCTGAACCCCTCGGGGCCGCTCAACCAGTTCATCGAGCTCTTCGGGATCGCCGCGCCCGACTGGTTCGGCGACAAGGACTGGTCCAAGCCCGGCCTGACCATGCTGGCCATGTGGGGCATCGGCAACACCATGATGATCTTCCTGGCGGCGCTGCTGGACGTGCCCAGGCACCTGTACGAGGCCGCGGCCATCGACGGGGCGGGCGCGTGGCGGCAGTTCAGGAGCATCACCCTGCCGACGATCTCGCCGGTCCTGATGTTCTCGACGGTCACCGGCGTCATCTACGCCCTGCAGTACTTCACCCAGGCGATGATCGCCTCCCGGGTCGCGGCGGGGGTCACCGACTCCCCCGGCAGCACCTTCGTGCCCGGCTACCCGGAGCTGTCGACGCTGACGCTGGCCCAGTGGCTGTTCCACGTGGGCTTCCGCGACTTCAGCATGGGGTACGCCTGCGTACTGGCCCTGCTGCTGTTCGCGTTCTCCACGGTCTTCACCCTCATCCTGCTCCGCAGGTTCCGCGCGTTCGACGAAGGAGGCGACCGGTGACCGCCGTGGCCACGAGGCCCGCCGAGGCCTCCTCCCCCGGGCCGCGCCCCGCCGCGCGCGGCCCGCGCGTCCGGGTGATCCTGTACTGGATCGCCACCCACGCCCTCGCCGTCGCGCTGTCGCTGATGTTCGTCGGCCCGCTGGTGTTCGTGGCGCTGACGGCCGTGATGAGCAACGACCAGGCGCTCACCGGCGACCTGTGGCCCCGCACCTGGAACTGGGCCAACTTCGCCGACGTGTTCGCCAGGTCGCAACTGCTGGCCTGGCTGGGCAACACGTTCCTGTACGCCGGGCTCGGCACCGCGTTCATGCTGCTGTCGTCGATCCCGGTGGCGTACGCGATGGCCCGCTTCCGCTTCCGGGGGCGCAAACTGGCCTTCCTCGCGGTCATCACGATGATGATGCTGCCGCCCCAGGTCGTCGCGGTGCCCGTCTATCTCATCTGGGCGCGCCTGGACCTGACCGGCACGCTGTGGCCGCTGATCCTGCCGATGCTGCTCGGCGACGCCTTCTCCATCTTCCTGCTCCGGCAGTTCCTGGTCAGCATTCCCCGGGAGTACACCGAGGCCGCCAGGGTGGACGGCTGCTCGGACTTCCGGACGCTCGTCAGGGTAGTCCTGCCGATGGCGCGCCCGGCGATCGCGGCGGTGGGCCTGTTCCAGTTCTTCTACTGCTGGAACGATTACTATGGTCCGCTGCTCTACGCCCAGACAAACGAGGCGAACTGGACGCTCTCCCTCGGGCTGGCGTCCTTCCGGGCACTGCACAGCGTGCAGTGGAACCTCACCATGGCGGCGACGTTGCTCGTCATGGCCCCGGTGATCATTGTGTTCTTCTTCGCCCAGAAGGTCTTCATCGAGGGCGTCACGCTGACAGGAGTAAAAGGGTGAAACTCGCCGTTGTCGGGGGCGGCTCGACGTACACGCCGGAGCTGATCGACGGGTTCGCGCGGCTGCGCGACGAGCTGCCGCTGACCGAGATCGCGCTGGTCGACCCGGACACCCACCGGCTGGAGCTGGTGGCGGGGATGGCGCGCCGGATGCTCGCGCGGGCCGGCCACCCGGCCACGGTCGTCGCGACCACCTCGGTCGAGGAGGGCGTCGCCGGGGCGCACGCGGTCCTGCTGCAGCTGCGCGTCGGCGGCCAGGCGGCGCGCAACGTGGACGAGACGCTGCCGCTGGAGTGCGGCTGCGTCGGCCAGGAGACGACCGGCGCGGGCGGGCTGGCCAAGGCGCTGCGCACGGTGCCGGTGGTGCTCGACATCGCCGAGAAGGTCAGGAGGCTCGCGCCGGACGCCTGGATCGTCGACTTCACCAACCCGGTCGGCATCGTCACCAGGGCGCTCCTTGAGGCCGGGCACCGGGCCATCGGCCTGTGCAACGTGGCCATCGGCTTCCAGCGCCGCTTCGCCGCGAACCTGGGCGTCGCCCCCGAGCGGATCTCGCTGGGCCACGTCGGCCTGAACCACCTCACCTGGGAGCGGGCCGTCCACCTGGACGGGGTGGACGTGCTGCCCAAGCTGCTGGAGAGCCACGCCGAGGAGATCGGCCGGGACGTCGGCCTGCCCGCCGCGCTCATCCGCCACCTGGGCGTGGTGCCCTCCTACTACCTGCGCTACTTCTACGAGCACGACCTGGTGGTGCGGGAGCAGCGGACCAGGCCGTCGCGCGCGGCCGAGGTCGCGGCGATGGAGAAGTCCCTGCTGGAGCTGTACGCCGACCCCGCGGTGGACACCAAGCCCGAACTGCTGGGCAAGCGCGGCGGGGCCTTCTACTCCGAGGCCGCGGTGGCGCTGATCGCCTCCCTGGTCGGCGACCGCGGCGACACCCAGGTGGTCAACCTGCGCAACGACGGCACGCTGCCGTTCCTGCCCGACGAGGCGGTCATCGAGGTCCCGGCCACGATCACCTCGGCGGGCGCGGCCGCGCTGCCCGTCGCCCCGGTGGAGCCCCTCTTCGCCGGGCTCATCGCCCACGTCACGGCGTACGAGACGCTGGCGATCGAGGCCGCGCTGCACGGCGGCGAGGACCGCGTCGCCGACGCGCTGCTGGCGCACCCGCTGATAGGCCAGGCCTCGCTCTCCGGCGACCTGGCCAGGCGCCTGATCGAGGCCAACCGCGGGCACCTTTCCTGGGCGACCGCGTGAGAACGGTCCTGGCGGTCGACGGCGGAAACAGCAAGACCGACATCGCGCTGGTGGCCGAGGACGGCTCGGTCCTCGCCACCGGGCGCGGCGGCGCCTTCCAGCCCCAGACCACGGGGGTGGGCGTCGCGATCGACGTGATCGGCGACACCGCGCGCTCCGCGCTCGGACCCGGCGCGGCCACGCCGTACGCCGACCACGTGGCCGCCTACGTGGCGGGCGCGGACCTGCCGGTGGAGGAGGAGGCGCTCCGCGCGGAGATCCTCTCCCGGGGGTACGGCGGGGAGGCGGTCGTCGGCAACGACACCTTCGCGCTGCTGCGCGCCGGGGCCTCCGGGCCCGCGGGGGTGGCCGTGGTGTGCGGCGCGGGGATCAACGCGGTGGCGGTCTCCCCTTCGGGGGAGGTCGCGAGATACCCGGCCCTGGGACGGCTCACCGGCGACTGGGGCGGCGGCCTCGGCCTCGGCGAGGAGACGCTCTGGCACGCGGTGCGCGCCGAGGACGGCCGGGGCCCGGCGACCGCGCTGGCCGCCGCGGTCCGCGAGCACTTCGGCACCCGCACCGTCGAGGAGGTGTCCCTGGCCGTCCATTTCGGCGAGCTGCCCTACGGCAGGCTGAACGAGCTGGTGCCGGTGCTGATGGCGGTCGCGGCCCAGGGGGACGGGACGGCCCGCTCGCTGGTGGCGCGGATGGCCAAGGAGGTCGTCGTGCTCGCGGTGGTCGCGATGCGCCGCCTGGACCTGCTCTCCGTCCCGATGGAGGTGGTCCTGGGCGGCGGCGTGCTCACCGCCCGCCACCCGCTCATGAGCGAGCTGCTGGAACGCGGCTTCGCCGAGAGCGCGCCGCAGGCCAAGCTGATCGTCTCCGACGTCGCGCCCATCATGGGCGCCGCCCTCCTGGGCCTGGACGCCCTCGGCGCCACCGAGGACGCCAGGGCCCGGCTCCGGTCCCACTTCCACGCTCTGACCTGACATTTATTGAAATATCTTGACATCGCACCGCGCACGGCCCGCGTCTCACGGCGCGGGCCGCGGCATGCGTGGACCCCGCCGCGGGACCGCTCCCCCGATCCCCCGATCCCCCGAGCGGCCCGTCTCCGGGAGCCGCCTCAGGGCTCGATCGACTCCGCGACCCGGGCGTAGACGGTCAGCAGGAGGTCCCAGAAGCGGTCCACGTCGAGGGAGGTGCCGACCAGGGCGTTGGGGGCGCGGCCCCGGAGGGCGAAGTCGGTCACGGTCATCCCGGCGGTGAAGCGGCCCGCCGTCTCGACGTCCACGACGGCGGGTTCGAGGGTGATCAGCGACGGGTCGATCAGGTGGGCGATCGCGCAGGCGTCGTGGATCGCGGGCCCGTCCTCGGCGGTGATCATGCCGTAGAACCGCACGCACGGCAGGAGCAGGTCGGCGCCGAGCCGGCCCATCGCCGCCATGCGCTCCGCTACCGCCAGCGTGGTCACGGCATCGCGGCTCACGTCAAGTCCGATCATGGTCACCGTCCAGCCCGCGCCGAAGACGACCGCGGCGGCCTCCGGGTCGGCGGCGATGTTGAACTCGGCCGCGGGAGAGAAGTTGCCCCGCGTGTAGGACCCGCCGAGGATCGTGAGTCCCCGCGCCCAGCCGACGATCGCGGGTTCCCTGAGCACGGCGAGCGCCACGTTGGTCAGCGGGCCGATGGCGACCAGGGTGACCTCGCCCGGGTCGGCCCGGAGCGTCTCGATGATGAAGTCCGCGGCGTGCCCGGTGGCCGGCGGGAGCGACGCCGGGGGCAGCAGCGCGTCCCCCAGCCCCGAAGCGCCGTGCACCCCGGCCGCGTTCACCCGGGGGCGCAGGAGCGCGCCCGCGCTGCCCGCGACGACCGGCACCCCGCCGAACCCCAGGAACTCGCGGAGCCGCAGCGCGTTGTCGGTGGTCCTGGCCAGCTCGACGTTGCCGCCGACCGTGGTGATCCCCAGGATCTCCAGCTCGGGGCTCCCGTGGGCGAGGACGAGCGCCAGCGCGTCGTCGATCCCCGGGTCGCAGTCGATGACGATCTTTCTGGGAGGCACCCGTCCAGCTTGGAGCAACCACCTCATACCCGGCAAGTCGGGCACTTCTCGCCGGAGAGAGGGCAGGCCGTCCACCGCGCCGGGGAAAACGCCGGCGGCCTTTCGCGGGCCCGTTCCCGGCGCGCGGGCGTCGTCCGGCGGCGCCGCTCACGTCACGCGCCGGGGGCCGTCCCCGAGACGGTCAGGCGCGCTCCTCGGCCCTGCCGCCGTCCTCGCCCGCCGGCTCCGGGGTGCGGTGCTCGTACGGCGTGCTGAGCACGACCGTGGTGCGGGTGGAGACGTTGGCGGCGGTGCGGATCTGGTTGAGCAGTTCCTCGAGCGCGATCGGCGAGGCCACCCGGACCTTGAGGATGTAGCTCTCGTCCCCCGCCACGCTGTGGCAGGCCTCGACGGCGCTCAGATGGGCCAGCCGCTCCGGGGCGTCGTCGGCGGCGGCCGGGTCTATCGGCTTGATGGAGACGAACGCGGTGAGCGGCAGCCCGATGGCGTCGTAGTCGACCAGCGCGGCGTATCCCCGCAGCACGCCGCGCTTCTCCAGCCGGCGCACCCGCTGGTGCACCGCCGACACCGAGAGCCCGGTCTCCCTGGCGAGATCGGTGAAGCTCATCCGGCCATCCCTGGCCAGCAATGTGACGATACGGCGGTCGATCTCCTCCATCCGGTAAACGGTAACGGCATTCGGATACCGCGCGTACCCTCCGCGTGTCACGGCACGGTCCCAACCGCGATCTCCGCGGAGTCCTCCCGTCCGGCCTCGGCCTCGCCCTCCCGCTCCGGCGAGACGGCCTCGGCGGGCAGCGTGATGACGAAGCGGGCCCCCTCGGCGTACTCGGTGTCCAGCCGGATCGTGCCGCCGTGCTGCTCCACGATCTTCCTGCAGAGCGCCAGGCCGATGCCGGTGCCCTCGTAGGCGTCCCGCTGGTGCAGCCGCTGGAAGATGATGAAGATCTTGTCGGCGAAGTTGGGCGGGATGCCGATGCCGTTGTCGGTCACGGTCATCCGCACCTCGCCGTCGATCCGCTCGGACTCGATCCCGATCCGGGGCGCGCGGCCGGGGTCGCGGAACTTCAGGGAGTTGCCGATCAGGTTCTGCCAGAGCATCACGAACTGGGTCCGGTCCCCGACGACGGTGGGCAGGTCGCCGACCTCGATCTCGGCCCCGGACTCCTCCACCGCCGCGGAGAGGTTGACCAGCGCCCTGGCGACCACGTCGTTCAGGTCCATCTCGACGGGCTCCCTGCTGACCCGTCCCACCCGGGAGAAGGTGAGCAGCTCGTTGATGAGCACCTGCATGCGCTTGGCGCCGTCCACGGCGAAGTCGATGTAGGTGTTGGCCCGGTCGTCGAGCTGGGAGGCGTACCGCTGCTGGAGCATCTGGCAGAACGAGGCGATCTTCCGCAGCGGTTCCTGCAGGTCGTGCGAGGCCACGTAGGCGAACTGCTCCAGCTCCGCGTTGGAGCGCTTGAGCTCCTCGGCCTGGGCGGCGATCCGCAGCCGGGAGCCTCGGGCCTCCTCCAGCTCGGTGACGATGCGCCGGCGCATCGCCTCCATGTCGTCGGCCAGCTCGGCGAGGTCGGCGGGGCCGCCGGTGTCGACGTGGTGGGTGAAGTCTCCCATGGTGACCCGGCGGGAGGCCTCGCGCAGGCGGGCCAGGGGACCGAACACCCCGATCCTCAGCAGCACCGCCACCGTGACGATGGTGAGCAGGAAGGCGGCCAGGATGCCGAAGAAGGTGGCGTCCCTGACCGTGCGGGCGGCCTCCAGCTCGGCGCGGGCCAGCTCCCTCGCGCGGGCCCAGGCGGCGTTCTGGGTGTCGAGCGCCTTCCTGACGGCGTCGAAGGAGCGCTTGCTCTCCTCGGACTGCGCGGCGCTCACGCTCTCCGGGCCCTCGTCCCTGACGCTGGCGATCATCGGCTCCGCGTAGCGGGCCCGCCACTCGGCGGCCAGCCGTCCCACTTCGCCGAGTGTCCGCAGCGGTTCCGCGCCCGGCGCCAGCCGCTCGATCTGCGTCGACACGGTGGTCTCGTCGCGCCGCCCCTCCACGTACGGCTGCAGGAACTCCTCCTTGCCGGTGATGACGAAGCCGCGCACCCCGGTCTCCTGGTTCAGCAGGGTCGCCTGCAGGCGCTCCGCCTGGATCCTGCCCACCGAGATGTGGTCGATCAGCCTGTTGGAGGCGGACGCCGCGTTCCGCAGGACCGTGGCACCGACGATCGCCGACACCCCCAGCAGGACGGTCATGACGAGCAACACGACGTTGAACCACGTCTGCGCGCTCCAGCGGCTCTTGCGGGATCCGCTCGGAGGTGTCTCGGTGGTCATTCGGCCTCTCACTTCACGCGGTGTCCGTCCCGCCGGAGCCGTAGGTGCCCGGCGGGGTGGACGAAAGATACCGGAACCGGCCGCCGGCCACGCATGTGATCCCCTCCCCGGGGGGCGAAGCCACCCGATGTCCGATAAGGGCGGATCGCGACATACATTCGCGGAATGAGCAACCTGGAAACGGATCCCCGCGAGTCGGCCTGCGGCGGCCTCGCGGACGTGGCGGCGGAGCCGGTGAACGAGCTGCTGACCGGCCGGGACGTGGTGCTGGGCGGCCCCCGGGCGATGAAGGTCACCAGAACCCTGCCGAACCGGGACGTCAGGATGGTCGGCGCGTGGTGCTTCGTCGACCACTACGGCCCCGAGCGGGCGAGGATGCACGTCCCCCCGCATCCGCACACCGGCCTGCAGACCGTCAGCTGGCTCGTGCAGGGTGAGATCCTGCACCGCGACAGCGTCGGCAGCGAGCAGCTGGTCAGGCCGGGCCAGCTCAACCTGATGACCGCCGGGCGGGCCATCTCCCACGCGGAGGAGTCGCCCGCCGAGGCCCTGCTGCACGGGGTCCAGCTGTGGGTGGCGCTCCCCTCCGCCGCCCGCGACACCGCCCCCGCCTTCGAGCACCACCCGGCGCTGCCCACGTTGACCTCTCCGGGAGTGACGGTGACCGTCATCATGGGCGAGCTGGGCGGTGTCACCTCCCCGGCGACGATCCACACCCCGCTGGTCGGGGCCGAGGTGACGCTGGAGGCGGGCGCCGGGACCTCGGTCCCGCTGCGTCCCGGCTTCGAGTACGCCGTGCTGGCCCTGTCCGGCACCGTACGGGTCGGCGAGACGGCTCTGTCCCCCGGGCCGCTGCTCTACCTGGGCAGCGGACGCTCGGAGCTGGCCCTGGGCGCCGAGGGCCCCGGGCGGCTGCTGCTCGTCGGCGGCGAGCCGTTCGAGGAGCGGATCGTCATGTGGTGGAACTTCGTCGGCCGCAGCCACGAGGAGATCGCCGGGTTCCGGCGGGAGTGGATGGAGGGCGAGGGGTTCGGCACGGTGCCCGGCGCGGGAGCCGCCCCGCTGCCCGCGCCCGAACTGCCCCTGACCCCCCTCAAGGCGCGCGGGCGCCGCCGCTAGTGTCCTGCGTCAGAAATTCGTCGGCAATATCTGGCGAGTGATTCGAGGATCTCTTCGGCGGTCTTCTTCCAGACAAATGGGCGTGGGTTGT
>NZ_JBFAAE010000051.1:0-3585 GCF_040639575.1 Streptosporangium sp. NPDC023825
GTGCCGCCGCGCGGAGTTCCTCCAACCCCCCGCCCCCCCCCCCAGCCCCGAACCCCCGGGGGCCGACATAGCCGGCCACACGCCCGGCCACCCGCCCCGGGCCCCCCCCCCCCCGGCCCGGTTCGCGTTGCCCCGGCGGGCGGTGGTGCGCGCGCCACGAGCGCAGGTCCTGTCGCTTGCGAGCCCTGGCCGGTTCAACCCGGCAACCCGCGCTCGTTCTCCTTCGCGCCGCGTTCCGGGCGCGACCCGGCCGGGAGCCGCTCAGTGATCGGCGGCCGTGGCGTGCTCCCGGGCCAGCCGCTCCTCGCCTGACAGCGTGTTGAGCGGCTTCTCCTTGATGAACAGGACCGTCACCAGCGCGAGCGCGGTGAGCGGCACGCCGATGAGGAACAGGTCGGCGGTGGCCGTCGCGTACACGTCCTGGATGACGCGGACGACGGGAGCGGGCAGTTTGGAGATGTCGGGTACGGCGTCGCTGTCGCCGCCCGCGCCGCCGGCGGCCATCGGGCCGAGCTTCTCCGTCATGAGCGTGGTGATCCGGTTGGCCAGCACCGCGCCCAGGGCGCTGACGCCGACGGCGCCGCCCATGCTGCGAAAGAAGGTCAGCACCGAGGTGGTGGCCCCCAGGTCGTGGGCGGGTACGTCGTTCTGGGCGGCCAGGACCAGGTTCTGCATAAGCATGCCGACGCCGATGCCGAGCACCGCCATGTAGAGCCCGAGCAGTACCGTGCCGGTCTGGCCGTCGATGGTGCTGAGCAGGCCCATCCCGGCGAGCATGACGATGCCGCCGGCCACCAGGAAGCCCTTCCAGCGGCCCCACTTGGTGATGAGCTGCCCGGCCACGGTGGAGGAGACCAGCAGGCCGAACACCATCGGCAGGCTCATCAGGCCGGCGACCGTCGGCGACTTGCCGAGCGCGACCTGGAAGTACTGCGACAGGAAGACCGTGCCGCCGAACATGGCCACGCCGACCAGCACACTCGCCACGGTGGCGAGGGCGACGGTGCGGTTCTTGAAGATGCTCAGGGGAATGATCGGCTCAGCCGCCCGCGACTCCACCCAGACGGCCAGAGCGAGGATGAGCACGCCGCCGCCGACGAGGGCGGCGGTCCACCAGGAGCCCCACTCGAACTGGTTGCCCGCCAGCGACGACCAGATCAGCAGTGTGGACACGCCCGTCGTGATCAGCAGGGCGCCCAGATAGTCGATCTTCACGTCCTTGCGTACCACCGGCAGGTCGAGCGTGCGCTGCAGCAGGACGATGGCCAGGATCGTGAACGGCACGCCGATGAGGAAGCACCAGCGCCAGCCGAGCCAGGAGGTGTCCACGAGCACGCCGCCGATGAGCGGGCCCGCCACGGTGCCGACGCCGAACACGGCGCCGAAGATGCCGGCGTAGCGGCCGAGCTCACGCGGCGGGATCATGGCCGCCATCACGATCATCGCGAGCGCGGTCATGCCGCCGGCGCCGACGCCCTGCACGACGCGGCTGACAATGAGGATCTCCACGTTCGGCGTGAGGCCCGCGATCAGCGAGCCCGCCACGAACAGTCCCAGCGAGAGCTGGATCAGCAGCTTCTTGTTGTAGAGGTCGGCCATCTTGCCCCAGAGCGGCACCGTGGCCGTCATGGCCAGCAGCTCCGAGGTGACGATCCAGGTGTAGATGGTCTGCGAGCCCTGCAGGTCGGTGATGATGCGGGGCAGGGCGTTGGCCACGACGGTCGAGGCCAGGATGGATACGAACATGCCCACCATCAGCCCCGACAGCGCCTGCAGGACCTTTCTCCTGGAGGTGGGCGCCGCGGCCACGGCCTCGGGCTGCGCGCTGGTGGATGTCATCTTTCCTCGATTTCTCAGGTGGGGACCGGCGCTCCGCGAGACTCCTGCGGACGCCGGGGGGACGGGAACGTTCACGGGGGTGATCGGAAAAGGGCGGTGACCGGGGCGGTCACGGATTGGGCAGGCCTGCGGCGAGCTGGGAGAAGGCCTCGTCGACCAGGTCGGCCAGCGCCGGCCGGCCGTCCGCGGCACTCCAGCGCATCATCGCCGCCCGGAAGGCCGCCATGGCCACCGCGGTGGCCAGCTCGGGATAGCCGCTCGTATCCAGGGCGACGCCGGCCCGGCGCGCGACGGCGGCCGACACGGCACGCTCGGTCTCGGTGCCGTTGGCGACCAGCCGCGGAAGGAGCGACGGGTTCTGCTCGAACACCTTCAGCCGCAGCAGCCATTGCTCGCGCTGTTGCTGGACGCGCTCGGCCTCGACCCGCGACATCAGACGCAGCGCCTCCAGGACCGGCACCTCCGCGGGCACGGCCTCCAGCCTCTCGCGCAGCTCGGCGGCGGACGCCGGGCTCGCGCCGACGAGCGCGTCCTCCTTGGACGGGAAGTAGTTGAAGAACGTGCGGGAGGAGAGGTCCACCGCCTCGGCGATGTCCTCCACCGTGACACCCGCCAGACCGCGCTCGGCCACCAGCGTCAACGCGGCGTGCTCCAGGGCCGCGCGGGTCTCGAGCTTCTTCCGATCTCTACGGCCGAGCTCGTAGTAGGCGCTCTCTGCGGGGGTCACGGTGCCAACTGTAGGGAAGAACTTGCAGATGCTGCAATGTTTCATATTCTGAAGTGCGGAAGATCACATGGGGCAGCCGGTGGGACGGCGGCCGGCCGTCGCGGTGCCGTTTCCCGCTCCGCTGGGACGTTCCCGCTACGGCGTCAGCCGCGCAGCGCCGACCAGGACCCGTGGTCGGCCAGGCGCAGCAGGGCCGACAGGCCGGCCTCGTCGAAGGCCGTCTCCAGCTCCGCGCGCCCTTCGGAGAAGTGCGTCCATCCGTCGTAGTGGGCCGGGACCACGACCGTGACACCCAGCACCGCGGCGGCGGCCGCGGCCCGGTGGCCGTCCATCGACACCGGACGTCGCCGGAACTTGCCCGGTACGCGGGCCGCCCCGGCGTTCAGCACCGCCGCGTCGATGTCCGGCACGTGCCGGGCGATCGCGGCCACGGCACGCATGGAGGCGTTGTCGCCGCTGACGTACACGGTGGGCAGGCCCCGGCCCGACAACACGAAGCCGGTGACCTCGCAGTTGATGTTGCCCTCCGGGTCCCGCTCGCCGTCCTCGGGGCCGTGCACGGCGGGGACGGCCAGGACACTCAGGTCGCCGCCGCCGTCAGGGCGGGGCAGGACGAAGGTCGTCCAGGGGGCCAGGCCCACCGCCGGCGCGCCGAGCCGGTCGGCCGCGCCGGGCACGGTGAGCGTCAGGGGGCCGCCCTGGCGAAAGCGCGGCCCCGGTCGTCGAGGTTGTCCGGATGGGCGTCGTGGCTGACCAGCACCAGGTCGACGGCCCCCAGCCGGTCCTCGGTCACCGCCGGGCCGAGCGTCTTGGTCAGGTAGCCGTGCGGGCCGGGGTCGTCGAAGGTCGGGTCCACGACGACGCGCAGGCCACCGGCGTCGATGACGGTCGTGGGACCGCCCAGCACCGTCGCGGCACAGTCCTGCCGGGGCAGTTCCTGATCACTCACGGGTCCATGCTGCAACCCCGTGAGGCGTTTCCCCGGGTGACACACCGGCGGGCCGCACCCGTACGTGATC
>NZ_JBFAAE010000051.1:3682-65755 GCF_040639575.1 Streptosporangium sp. NPDC023825
ATCGGCAGTGGTGGAGGCGGGCGGTTCCCCGATGCGCGCGGGCGTGGGACCGGCGGCATGGCATCGCGACCTGTTCGGATCGCGGACCCCACCCCGTGAGGCGTTTCCCCGGGTGACACACCGGCGGGCCGCACCCGTACGTGATCGGCAGTGGTGGAGGCGGGCGGTTCCCCGATGCGCGCGGGCGTGGGACCGGCGGCATGGCATCGCGACCTGTTCGGATCGCGGACCCCACCCCGGGCGCCGGCCCCGGGCACCGGCGACGCCTGAGCCGGCGGCGGGACCGGCGTCGCCGGAAAACCGTTTGAGCCTTCCTCACGTGTTCCCGTATGTTGCCTGCGACCCCGTCGCAGTGAGGACAGAGGACGAACCGCGTGACCCCGCCTGCTCTTCAGACCTGACACCTTCTTCCGCTCACCTTCAAGCCGGCCTTCCCGCCGGCTCTGCCGGGCTGCCCGCGGGCGCCCGGTCATACAGCGTTTGAGGCCGCGCGCAATCGGCCTCGTGTCAGGTCTAGAGAGATCATGTCTTCACAACCTCATATCGTGCTGCCCTGGGTCGTTCGTCGGACCAGGCAGCCCCTGCTGTCGTTGCGGTGCGTGGACTGCCGGTCGGAGTCGGCCACCACCGGCGAGGGCAGGTTCCGCGTCAACGCCAACGGCAACCTGCTGGACGTGTGGCTGCTGGTCCGCTGCGTGTCCTGCGATCGGACGAGCAAGCTCACCGTGCACGAGCGGGCGCCGGTCAGGTCCTTCGATCCGGCCGAGCTCGACGGCTACCACGCCAACGATCCGGAGCTGGTGGCGTCCAGGCTGCTGGATCCGCTGCTCGCCCGGCGTAACCGCTTCACCCTGGACTGGAGGGGGGCCTGGCGGCTGGACACCCCGCCGGCATGGCTCGACGAGGCGTGGCCGGTCCAGGTGGAGGTCGTCTTCGACGATCCGGTGCCGGTGCGCCCGGAGCGGCTCATCGCACACGGGCTCGGCTTCAGCAGGAACGAGGTACGGCACCGGATCAAGTGCGACATTCCGCTGCGCCGTACGACGAGCGCCGGGTTCACCTTCACCGTGATGGCCAGGGAGTAGAGGAGGAAGCCCGAAGTCCGGTCAGTGGTCGTAGGCGATCGCTGACCGGGCGACGGGCCGGCCGGTGGTGCGGTCGTGCCGGATCGCGACCGCACCACACCCCCGCTCGTGCCGGATCGCGACCCCCGCACCCCCCGCTCGTGCGCCGATGCCTCCTCGTCCATCACCCTCGCCCGGCCATGGACATGAGCGCGGGAGCCCGCGTACCGCCGCGGATGGCGCGGCCCTTCCAGCGCCGCCCGGTCGTCCGGCGTCAGAGCCTGCCTCTGAACCGGTCGAGCGGGCAGGTGCGCAGTCCGGCGGCGTCATGCGGTGCCGCGGACGTCACCTGGAAACGGACGTCACCTGGAAACGGACGTCACCCGGAAACGGACGTCACCTGGAAATCCTGAGCATCACGCCGGCGGCCGGGCGAGTTTGGCGGCCACGGCGTCGAGCACCCAGTCCAGGCCGATCGCGAAGGACGCCTCGGCGTCCACCTCCGTGCCGTCGTACACAACCTTGGCCAGAGTCGGGAAGCGGCCCGTGGCCAGCATCTTTTCCACATGCGGGCCGTGGGCTCGCTGCCAGTCGTGCTTGGACAGGCCCGTGGCGCGCTCGGCGCGCAGGTTCGCGATCTCGCGCCTGATCGCGCCGGTGAAGTAGGCGCTGACGGTCTCCACGGCGCGCAGGACGGTGTCGAGGTCGGCGAGGCCGTCGAGGGCGGCCAGCGTGGTCTCGGTCACGGCGAGGGCGTTCGGTCCCAGGTTCGGACGGCCGCCGAGCAGGTCGGCCAGCCATTCGTGACGGAGGGCGGCCCACCTGGTGCGGTGAGCGTGGACGCGCAGCGCCTCCCGCCAGTCGCCGGGCCGCTCCTCGGGGAGGATCTCGGCGTGGACCTCGTCCACCATGAGGTCGAACAACTCCTCCTTGGTGGAGATGTATCCGTACAGCCGCATCGGACCGGCGTCCAGCCGGGCGGCGACCTTGCGCAACGACACCGCCTCCAGCCCACCCTCGTCGGCCAGCGCGATGGCGGCGGCGACGATTCGCTCCCGGTCGAGCGGCACGGGACGGGTCGGCGGCTCCGGGCGGTCCCACACGGTCATGGGGACATCGTACTGTTGCGATACACCGTAATGGTAAAATACAGTGTATCGGCATGAGACATTGTATCGCCGTGGTCGGGGCCGGCCCCGCCGGCCTCACCTTCGCCCGCGTCCTGCAGCGCCACGGTCACCCCGTCACCGTCCTCGAACGCGATCCCGCCCCCGACGCCCGCCCTCCGGGCGGCACGCTGGACCTGCACGAGGGGATGGGCCAGCTCGCGCTGGACAAGGCGGGGCTGCTGGCGGGGTTCCAGGCGCTGTCCCGTCCCGAGGGGCAGGCCATGCGCATCCTGGACACGGACGGGACCGTCCTTCGCGACTGGCGACCCCGTCCGGGTGACCGGGCCAATCCCGAGATCGACCGGGGACAACTCCGCGACCTGCTGCTCGGCCCCCTCGACGTCCGGTGGGGGCGGGGTGTGACGGAGGTGGTGCCGGGGACCCGGGACGGCGTGCTGGTCCGTTTCGCGGACGGGCGGCAGGAGACGTTCGACCTCGTGGTCGGCGCGGACGGCGCCTGGTCCCGGGTCCGCCCGGCGCTCTCGCCGGTGACGCCGCACTACACCGGCGTCACCTTGGTCGAGACCTCCCTGGACGACGTCGACACCCGCCACCCCGACCTCGCCCGGCTGGTCGGCGACGGTTCCGTGGCCGTGTACGGCGTGAACCGCGCCCTCGTCGCCCAGCGCAACAGCGGCGGCCACGTCAAGGTGTACGCCCAGTTCCGCGCGCCGCTGGACTGGCACACGAACCTGGAGCGGCATGTGGGCCTGAACCGGCGCGCGGGCCTGGGCGCAGGTATGAAAGCGGGCCTGGACGCAGGACTGGAAGCGGGCCTGGACGCAGGACTGGAGGCGGGCCTGGACCTGGCCGACGTCGAGGCCGCGCGATCGATCCTGCCCGCTCTGTTCGACGGCTGGGCCGCTCCCGTCCTCGACCTCCTCCGCCACGGCACCGCTTTCGTCCACCGCCCCCTCCACGTCCTGCCCGTGTCCCACACCTGGGCCCACGTCCCCGGGGTGACGCTACTGGGCGACGCCGCCCACCTGATGCCACCGTTGGGGGTGGGCGCGAACCTCGCGATGCTGGAAGGCGCCGAACTCGCCGAGTCCGTCGCCGCCGCCCCCGGCCCCGGCGATCTGGACGAGGCCGTCCGCGCCTTCGAGGAACGGATGTGGGCACGGGCCGGCAGGTGGGCGGAGATCACGACGGCCGGCCTGGAACGCCTCGTGAGCCCGGACCCCGCCGAAGCCCTCGCCCTCTTCGACGAAGTTCAGCCATCCTGACTGCCGGGCGCGGCTGCTGGAACACCAGGGCGTCCAGCCCCACCGCCACAATCCGTACCGATCCTCTCCAGGCGGCGGCAGCCGATGCCATCAGGGCGCCGTGGCGACGGGCGCGGGTGAACGTCCCCGACATCAGCCCGGCCGCGAGGACACCGGCCGGGCAGGCGGCGTAGAGCAGCCCCGACTCCGACCGTGCCGCGTAGCGAATCCCGATCATGGTTTCCGCGTCTTCCACAGCGCTGCCCCTTCCTGACAGGTAGTCGACGAGGAAGGTGGCGAGTTGGCCGCGTGCGGCGGTGTCGGCCATGACCTGCGCCCAGTAGCCGGCGACCTGCTCGGCCGCCGCCCTCGGCTCCAGGTCGCACACCCTGCGGATACGGGCCGGCGGCATGCCCAGACGCCGTAACCACGCGATCAATCTGGCCCGCTCCAGCTGCGTCGGATCGTAGAAGCGGTACCCCGACTCCCCGTCCACCGCGGCCGGCCGCAGCAGCCCGAGCTCGTCGTACAGCCGCAACGCTTTCGGCGACAACCGCGCAGCCCGGGCGAACGCCCCGATCGTCAGCAGCCCCACGCCCGACCCTCCTCGCACCGGCCAGGACGACCGGCATCACGATGCTGCGCCTTCACCCAGGGGCAAGGTCCATACCTCACCACCGGCAAGGCCACGTTGGCTCCGGGCTGGAGATCGAGATCATGGCGTGACGGCTCCTGGGGGCTGCGATGCGAGGATGGAGGGATGATCAGTTTCACGTCATATGACGGGACCGTGCTCGTCTGTCATGAACGGGGAGAAGGACCGGCGCTGGTCTGCTTGCCGGGCGGGCCGGGGCGGTCCTCGCGATACCTGGGAGATCTCGGCGGTCTGGCGGCCAAGCGTCGGCTCTTCTTGCTGGACAACCGAGGAACCGGCGAATCCGCGGCGCCGCTCGATCCGGACACGTATGCGATGGACCGCATGGTCGCGGATGTCGAGGCGCTGCGTGTGCGTCTGGGGTTCGAGCGGATGGACCTGCTCGGGCATTCGGCGGCTGGAGGGCTGGCGTTGCTGTACGCGGCCCGGTATCCCGAACGGATAGGACACCTGGTGCTGGTCACACCGAGCGTGCACCCGGTGGGGATCGAGATAACCGACGAGCAGTGGTACGCCCAGATCGAGCGCCGAGCTGACGAGAGCTGGTACGAGAGCAGGCTGCCGGACCTCAAGGCGTGGGACGCGGGCGACGAGAGCCGGCGCCTGAGGGCGCAGCCGTTCTTCTACAGTCCCTGGAACGAGGTCGCCGAAGCGCACGCCACACGGTTCGCCGAACGCTCGGTCGAGGCGGCGAAGCGCTTTCACACCGACCTGCCCGCTGCCGAGAAGACCCGGGCGAGCCTGGCGAAGGTCACCGCGCCGGTCCTGGTGGTCGCGGGAGAACGGGATCCAGGACCGTCGCCCTCGCACGCGGCCGAGCTGGCCGGGATCTTCCCGCGCGGGACCGGCATCGTGCTTCCCGGGGCTCACTATCCCTGGGTCACCGCTCCGGAGACCTTCGCCGAGGCGATCGAGGGATTCCTCGGCAGCCAGACGAGTAAGTCCTAAAGCGAAGAGCAGGTACCGCCAGGTACAAGGGCGATCGCCTGCGATCACTGACCGGACTTCGGACTTACTCGTCTGGGAGCCGACGGGTCGTCATCGCCTGGTCATTCATCAGTCACGGGCCCAGTCCGGTGGCGATACGACGGTGAGCTGGGGTTCACCCCTGATCGGTTCGAGTGCGTGCACGATCCGCAGGTCACCGTCGGCTGCGGCGTCCTCATCCACGAGGACCCGGCCACTACTGCCATCGGTGCTGACCAGCAGCCACGTGTCGGGGAAAAGGCTACCGTCGTCGACCAGCGCCCGGACTCCGAAAGCGCGGGTCAAGGCGGCGGCCAGTTCCCGTTCCCCTTGGCCGGTGGCGTCGGCGAGTTCGGTGTCACCGATCAGCATCCAGCCGAACTCCTCGCCGTCGTCAGGGGGGGTGAACATGGCGACCGGCCGAGGGTCGTCAGCCGAACGGTCCCCGATCCGCCCGACGTAGATCGCCTCCGGCGCGATGCCGTAGCTCTCCTTGAGGAACCGCCGTAGATCGACAGCAGGCAACTCATCTTCGAACTGAATGTAGTAAACCAACGCCCATCCCCCACCCGTCTCCGACACCAAGAGCAGCTGAAGGCGCGGCTCATCGCAGGGCCGGGCGGAAGGTCACGGGCCGGGGCCGCTCGCAGGTGCTGGCGACGGTCACCGCCGTTCCGGAGTGCGCCGAGGACAGCAGGGACTCCATGACGTCGAGCACGTGGTAAGCCAGCGTTCCGCCCGCGCGGGACTCCTGGCCCGCCGGGGTCGTGGCGAGGTCGGCGAGACCCACGCCGCGCCCGGCCTCGACGTGGCCGGCCGTGGCGGGGAGGGTCTCCCAGTCCTCTTCGCCCATCCTCGCCAGCAGCACGGGGCCGTCGAAGTGGTTCGGGTCGGGGACGGAGAGCGAGCCTCGTTCCCCGTGCACCTCGATGGAGGGCGCACCGGTGGCCGCTCCCTCGAAGCCCATCACCAGCGTTGACAGCGCCCCCGACGCGTGGACCAGCACACCGGTGACGTGGGTGTCGACGGCGACCGGGATCTCCTCGCCTCGGCGGGGACCGGTGGCGATGGTCCGCCCGGCCCGGGTGCGGCTGGCGGCGCCGATGACCGTCGCCACCGGCCCGAGCAGCGTGACCAGGCTGGTGATGTAGTACGGGCCCATGTCCATGAGCGGGCCGCCGCCGGGGGCGTAGTAGAAGTCCGGATTGGGGTGCCAGCGTTCGTGGCCGGGCGTCATCATGGTCGCGGTCGCCGCGACCGGCCTGCCGATCAGGCCGTCGTCGATCGCCTGGCGTGCGGTCTGCGTGCCGGTGCCGAGCACGGTGTCCGGCGCGCAGCCCACCCGTACCCCGGCGTCGGCGGCCGCGCGCAGCACCCGCGCGGCGTCGGCGGTGGTCGCGGCCAGGGGCTTTTCCGAGTAGACGTCCTTGCCGGCCGCGATGGCCTGCAGCGTGATCTCGGCGTGCGCGGCGGGGACGGTCAGGTTCAGCACGACGTCGACGCGCGGATCGGCCATGAGCTCCGCCACGCCCAGCACCTCGACGTCCGGATGTTCCCGCACCGCCTCCCTCGCCCGTCCGGGGTCCAGATCGGCCACGGCGACGAGCCGCAGCTCGGGCAGCCGCTCGATGCTCCGGAGGTACTGGCCGAAGATGAACCCGCACCCGACGACGCCGACGTTCACCGGCTGGCCCACAGCATTCCCCTTTCGATGACGGTGCGCACGCTGTCGTCGCGCAGGACGCCGAGGTCGTGTCCGGGTGTCGCGACGAAGATCTTTCCTTCGCCCCAGCCGCGGGTCCAGATCGCCGGTGAGGTGACCTCCCTGTGCCAGGGGTCCCACGGGCGGACCTTCTGGGTCGTGGTGGCCAGCACGTCGACGTAGTCGTCGGCCAGCACCCAGTACTGCTCGGTGACGAGATCGAAGTCGGCGATGCCCTCGGTGATCGGGTGGGTCGCGGCCTCGGGCAGCATGGTGACGGTGTACGGGATGAAGTTGTCGGCCTGGGAGCCGTCCCGCTCGGCCGGGTCCTTGCCGGGATGGCAGGCGAACTGCCCGCCGATGAGGTGCAGGTAGTCGGAGGAGCCGCGGAAGGCGTCGGCGATGCCGCCGTGCCAGCCGGCCATTCCAGTACCGGCGCGGATCGCGGCCTCCAGCCCGCGCAGCTCGGCCGGCTCGATCGTGCCCATGGTGTAGCACTGCACGATGAGGTCGACATCGGACATGAACGCCGCGTCGGCGTACGGCGCGGGGGAGTCCGCCCGATGCACCTCGAATCCGTGCTTCTGGAGAAAGGGAACGAAGAGTTCGGTGGCGGCCACCGGGTCGTGCCCTTCCCAGCCGCCCCGGACCACCAGAGCTTTGCGCGCGTGATCGCCTGTCATGCCTTCACCTATCGATCGGGGGCAAACGACTGCAATTTTCACATTTCGCGGCCAGGATCACTAATACTCCAGCGTCATTGGTCACCCGCGAGTCGGGCGGCCCGGACCGGCTGAGGCGATCCGGGTTCGGTGCGGGCTCTACGGGCATCTGGCGGTCCGGTGCCCGTTCGGTGGCGAACCACCACCTCCCGGCCGATTTTCGCCGTACCGGACCTCAGGCGTCTCGCCAGCGCCGGAAGGTCGCCGCCTGGCCCATGAGCACGCCGTTCCCGTCCACCAGGTTCCACATCGTCACGTCCTCGATCCAGAAGCGGCGGCCGGACTTGGCGATGCGCCGTCCCCGGTAGCCCGTCGCGAAGCCGTCCCGATGCACGGCGTCCAGGAGCCGCCGGCGGTCCTCGCGGCGGTCAGACTCCGCCGAGAGCCGGGAGGGCAGGCCGACGAACTCCCCGTAGCCGTACTCGAAGCATCGCTGGGCGGTGACGTTCGCATAGGTGAAGCGGGGGTCGTCCGCCGCGTCATGCGCGAGCACGCCGAAGGGCGCGTCCTCGTACAGCCAGCGAGCCGTGATCTCGGGGCCTGCCAATGGGGTGCCGACGAGGCGCAGATGACTGCCTGCCAGCAGGTCGAAGATGTCGGGATTCACGTAGCAACCGTTCGAAGTTCCTGTTTGCCACGTTAAAGGATAAAACACCCGAAAACGCCCATTATGGGCGGTAGGTGGTGGTCTTGTCGATCGCGGTGGACGAAGCCGGTCCTGTCACAGGCCGGCTTTGCCCATGGGGTTGTCCCTCCAGCGGTCGACGGCGCGGACGTAGCCGTGCACGGTGGGGGAGGTGGGCTTCCAGCGGCCCTGTTCGGCGATCTTGCCGGTGGGCACGTTCGCGTCGGCCAGGGTGGTGGCGCCGCCGGCGCGCAGCCCGTGCGCGCTGTAGCGTTCGGCGTCGGCCAGGCCGGCGCGCAGGGCGGCGTCCTTGACGATGGTGTTCAGCGTGACGCCCGACAGCCGCAGGCCGCCGCGGCCGGCCCAGCCCGGGGTGCCTCCGATGCGGCCGAAGCGGTCGACGGGCCGCAGCAGCGCCCCGGTGGTGATGCCGCACTCGCGCAGCACGGCAAGCCAGGCCTGCACCGAGCGCACCGGGCAGGTGTCCAGATGCGAACCGTAGGGGACCGCGACGGTCTGCCCGGCGGCGTCCTGGTCGGTCTTGCTGACGGGGATGAACACCTCCAGGCCCTGACGGGGGAAGGTGAGATGCTCGCAGTCGAGGGCGGCGAGCTCGCTGCGCCGGCCCATCAGCGCGAAGCCGAGCACCAGCACGGCCCGGTCCCGGATCCCGGTGGGGGTGTCGTCGGGGGTGTGCTCGACGAGGCGGCGCAGGATGTCGACGGTGATCGGCGGGGCCTTGCGCACCCTGTTGCCGCCCTTGGTGCTCCAGTCGCGGCGGTAGGCGCGCAACGCGTCGCGGGCGGCGCTGGTGTGCGGCCTGGTCAGGCCGGCCTTGCCGTGCGCGGACGACACGCAGGCCAGCGCCTGGTCGATGCTGGCCGGGGCCAGGCCGCGCCCGGCCAGCTCGGCGACGAAACTGGCCAGGGTGGCTCCGGTGGCCGGCAGCGGGGTGCGGCCGGTGGCGGTGCACCAGGACAGGTAGCCGGCCCAGATGCGGGCGTAGGCGCGGGTGGTGTTGGCCGCCGGGGCCGCCGCGATCAACCGCGCCGCCTCCTCGGTCACGTACTCGTCGGCCGTGTGCCGGGCGCCGGCGACCGTCACCCCGTCCAGGACGACCGCGTCGTCCGAAGGTGTCACGCCGTCGGCCGGAGCACGCCGGGCGAGCACGGTCCCGGACGAGCCGGGCTCTTCGGGGAACGCCTCCACCCCGGCGCCGTCGCCGTCCGGGCGTTCCGGGTTCATACGACCCTCCCCGCCGGCCGCGGATCCGCAGGCGGCAGCAGCGCGGGGTGAAGCCGGCCAGGCCAAGGACACGAACCCCTCCCGGTGAGCGGTGACGTGGACGTGGCGGTGGAGTCGGGTCTGCCGGGCTCCGCAGGTGTCATGATCGGCCGGCCTGGCCGGTCGCCCGCAACGGACATCCGGTGCCGACGCGCGCGGTGAGCTCGGCCATGCGCGCGTCGGCGACCTGGACCTTCTCCTCGAGCAGCGCGGACAACGCCTCCGCGGCGTCCGGCGCGTCGTTCGGTTTCTCGCCGTGCCGTGCGATCTCCGCCGGTGGGAATCCGAGCGTCCGCGCCGTGCGGACGTGGTGCAGCCAGGCCACCGTCTCGGGGGGAAAGCCGCGATAGCCGTTGGCCGGCCGCCGGCCCGCGACGAGACCCACCTTCTCGTAGAAGCGGATGGTGTCCCTGGTCATGCCCGCCTGCGCGGCCGGCTCTCCGATGCGCATGACCCTCCGTCGAGTTCCGGAACTTGACCTTGGAGCGTACTCCACCCTTTATCGTGAGGCGTTCCCACCGTGGGACCGGCCGGAAGCTCCTCGTGATCCCCGTTCGTCAGAACGTGGCGATCGGGTTGACCGGGCTGCCGGACGTACCGGCGAAGCGGACCGGCGCGACCGCGAGGTGGAAGTCCCACTGGCCGAGCTCGGCGGCCGTCCTCGCGCACGCCTCCAGGTCGCAGTTGTCGAGCATCCACAGACCCATCGCGACGAGGCTCACGGCGTGGACCGGCATCAACACGTCTTCGTACCCCGACGGCTGAACGTCCTGGGGGGTGTCGGCGCCGATCAGCGCGACCTCCCGTTCATGCAGCCACGGCAGGCAGGACGCGTGCCACCCGGCCTGCGTGAAACCACCGGCCGCACCGCTCTCGTGCCGGACGCGGCCATTGCCGGTCCGCAGGAGCACCGCGTCGCCCGATCGCACCCGCACCCCCTGGCGACGCTCGGCCTCCTCGAGATCGTCGGGATACACACCCTGCCCCGGTTCCAGCCACGGCACGTCCCGCACGCTCGCGACGTCCAGCAGGACACCACGCGTGACGATCCCGTTCGCCGCCGCCGTGACGGACGCCCACGCCGATCCCGTTTCGGCGTCGACCAGCGAGTGCGGCCGCCCGTTGTACATCGTGCCGTCCCAGAAGATGTGGCACGGCGAGTCGACGTGGGTGAGGGTGTTGCCGTGGAAGGTGAGGCCGAGGCGCTCGGACGAAAAGCCCCAGCGCCGGTCGTTGCGGAATCCGGGCGCCGGCATGTTCTCGGCACCCGGCATGTCGGCGGCGCACGGGCACGTCGTCGTCGACCGCTCCATGTCCTCCGGCACGGCGACCTCCCACGCGCACGACACGCTCCTGCCGTGGCGCACGGCCCGCGCCGCCGCCAGCCGGACGTCGTCGGTGATGTGGTTCAGAGTGCCGAGCTCGTCGTCGTCGCCCCACCGTCCCCAGTTCGACAGCGTGTCGAAGTAGCCGAGCACGTCGTCCTGTGCGGGCATCGGCCGCTCTGCCGTCATCCCAGCATCGACTCCTCCGGTCACGTGGTTCGAGGCACCGCAGGCAGGGTATCCCGCCCTCTTCTTCGACGGAGTACGGAGGGACCGCGCAGGGCGATCACGTACCGCCACGAGCAGTGCGGGGAAAGGCTCACCTGGGGAACGACCGTTTCCGCCGGAACGCACAGGGGCCGGGTCCGGCGCCGGTAGGAGACGGCGGCGATCGCCGGTGCCGGTGAGCGCCTCTCCCTCCGTCACCAGCCGTCTGATCTGTTCGATCGAGACGACGAGGTACAGCGCTTCCGTCGTCGCGAGCCCGACGTAGGTTTCCGGTCACAACATCAGGTAAAGGCCAGATGGTGATTAACCGGGACATGAGCTGGGTGCGGAAAACGATCCGTCGTGAGGTGCGGTATCTACGTGGTCAGGTGGCCGGGCTGGGCCGGCGAGGTTCCGAGCAGCGCTTCGAGGTGCGTCAGATCGCCAAGGCGGCCCTGGCCGCGGCGCTGGCCTGGCTCCTGGCCGATCGGCTGCTGCCGCGCGAGACGGTGTGGATCGCGCCGGCCACTGCTGTGATCATGGTGCACGCGACGGTGTACCAGACGCTGACCAACGGGGTACGGCGGGTGTGCGCGGTGGCCGCCGGTGTCATCCTGGCCGGCAGCGTCGGCCACCTGATCGGCCTCAACGCCTTCAGCCTGGTGTTGGTCGTGCCGCCGGCGCTGGTGGCCGCGCGCTGGCGGCGGATGGGCCGGCACGGCACGGACGTGGCGACCACCGCGGTGTTGATGCTGTCGTTCGGCGCCGGCTCCCAGGAGCGCTACCTGCTGGCCTACGTGGTGGCCACCGGCATCGGCGCGCTGTCGGGCGCCCTGGTCAACGCGATGGTGTTTCCGCCGCTGTACCAGCGCCGCCCCTATGAGGCGGTGCGCCGGTTGAGCCAGGAGGCCGCCGAACTGCTGGAGGCCGTGGCAGGCGGGTTGCGCGAGCGCTGTGATCTGTCGGATCTGCCCGGCTGGCAGCGCCACGCCGCCCGGCTGGACGCCCACCTGGCCCGGGCGAGCGCGGCCATCGCCGACGGCGCGGAAAGCCGCCGCTACAACCTGCGCCGCACCCGCGTCCCCGAGACGAACGATGATCACGAAGGGCTGCTGGAGGCGATGAGCGAGATCGGCGTGCACCTCCACGCCCTGGTGCGGGCGCTGGCCTATGCCGCCCAGCGCCAGCGCCGCCACGCCGGCGGTCCGCCGTGGATCAGCGACGAGTTCGCCCGTGACTACGCCGCGCTGCTGGACCTGCTCGCCCAGGCGCTCCAGGCGCAGATGCGCACCGCCGACGAGCCCGCGAGGCTGAACGCGGTGATCTCCGCCGCGCTGGAGCGGGCCGGCGCGATCCAGGAACAGATGACCGAGGAGGTCCGCACCGGCCGGCTGGACCAGCCGCACGGCTGGGCCGTGACCGGAAGCCTGCTCACCGACGCCGAGCGGATCCTGACCATCCTGACCGCCCTGCACGCCACCGCCGAAATCGCCGCGGCCCCCGAGGGCGCCGACGCCGTGGTGTGAGGCCGGCCGCGACGCCGCGGAACTTCGGGAATCCTGAGCCGCCACTTCTGAGCATGCCGGTGACGAACACCAGCATCAGCATCGCGGCGGGGGAGAGCAGCCCGGCGGCGAGCGCCGCGGCGACCGCGGCGCGGACCAGGTCGTAGCCGACCATCGCGGCCCGCGGCGGCCACCGGTCGGCGTAGGCCGGCAGCAGCGTGCCGCCGAGAGCGTAGGGCAGGAAACCGGCGACGTAGGCCGGCGCGGCTGGCAGGGGCGAGCCGGTGCCGGCCCGCCGCCGGATCACCTGTCAGGCGGCGTGTGCGCCTGTAAGGGGAGCCCGCCGAACAGGCTGACAACAAGATTTCCTTGTGGACGGTGTGAGCGATCCGAAACCGTGGACCCCGTCACAGGAACAACTCCCGGTATCCGAAACAGGGAAACGATGAAACCGCCCTCACGACAGAGAGGGCGCCGGACGTTCCACGAAGGGATCCGCATGAGGAAGCTCGCCGTTCGGCTCACCTGCCTGCTCGCCGTGGGTGCCGGCATCATGCCCGCATCCGGCACGGCGCTGGCGGCCACGCCGGCTTCGGTACCCTCCGGTACCGCGGCGGCCAGCCACTGCGTGGCCGACAGGCACGGGAAAGGGCTGGGCTGCTACAGCAGCCTGTCCCGGGCGATCCGGGTCGCCAACGCGGCCGGCTACGCCGTGGCCGTGCTCTACGACTGGATCAACTACAACTCCCGCGGCGACACCGTGACCATCTCCGTCCCCCGCGACTGCAGCAGGAGCACGTCCGGCAAGGCCGACTACGAGTTCAAGAGGCTGGACCACATGGGCTGGGGCGACCGGGTCAGCTCGGTGAACACCAGGCTGGGCAACGGCACGCACTGCGACGTGTTCTTCCACACCGACATAGACCTCGTACGGGACTGCGCCGGCAAGCGGTGGATCGACAGGTACGGGCACCTGGGCCACTACGGCTGTTACAAACGTGCGAGCTCGTTCAGGCTGAGCTGACCGCTCCCGAACCCACCGGCCGGGGAGGACGGGGGCATCGCCGGCCCCCTGGACGCAGACCTCTCCCCGTTTCCCCGGGGGGAGGAATGCGGCCGCGACGCCCGCGTCGAGAACCGGGAGGTCCCCGATCGTCAGCTCCGGGCCGTGGGCTCCGGGACTGCGAGTGTTTCTCAACCCCCTGCTCGCAGGCGCGCTCGGGCGAGCGGGCGAGGTGCGGGAGCGGGATCGGGGTGACGACGGCGCTCAGCCTGATGTGGCCGGGCCTGATGTGGCCGGGCCTGATGTGGCCGGGCCTGATGTGGCCGGCCGAACGACCGTCAGGCTGAAGCGCCCCCCGGCGGTGGCCGCGTGCGCGAGGGCCGCATCGGCATCGTCGAGGTCGAAGGTCGTGACGTCGAACTGACGGAGATCCAGCAGCCCCGTCCGGGCCAGCCGGATGAGCTGGACGTTGGCCTCGTGGGGGTACATCCACTGTCCGCGGATCGTGATGTTGTTCCTCATGATCCACGGATACGACAGCCCGAGGTCGGCGCCGCCCAGCATGCCGACGCCACCCATCAGCACGACTGTGCCGCTCTCCCGGCCGGGGTCAGCGCGGTCGTCCCGCGAGCGGATGGTGGGGTCGCACAGGACCCAGTCTCCGACGCGCAGACGGGTGGAGTCGGGGCCGACGACGCGCACGCGGCCCACCGCCCCGCTTCCGGGCGTCACCGGCAGCGTGAGCAGGTACCGGCGCTCCCCGCGGAAGACCTCGGCGGCGTACTTCTTCGAAGCCAAGCTTTCCGCTGTCGGCCAAGACGGTCGCGCCTCCGAAGGCGTGGGCGACAGGATCGTTACCATGCAGCCGATCTTCGTTCTCGTGCACAGTCCGTCCGTAGGTCCCTCTACCTGGCACCCGGTTGCCAACCACCTGACGGCAGCGGGATACCAGGTGCGGGTGCCGTCCCTGCTCTGCATAGGCGCCGGTGCTCCGCCCTTCTGGCCCCCCATCGTCGACGCCGTCCGCAACGACCTCCGGCAGGTCTCGGCCGACAGCCCTATCACGTTGGTGGCCCACAGCAACGCAGGGTTGTTTCTCCCGGCGATTCGCTCGGGCCTCGACCAGCCGGTGACCAGCTCGATCTTCGTCGATGCCGCGCTACCGGCCCGGATCGGACCGACCCCCGTCACCTCACCCGAGCTGCTGGAGTTCCTCCGCCCGATGGCTGTGAACGGCAGGTTGCCACGCTGGACCGACTGGTGGAACGAGGCAGACGTCGCACCCATGTTCTCTGATCCGATGGTGCGGCAGACAGTCATTGAGGAGCAGCCCACCCTGCCGCTGTCCTACTACGAGCAGCACATCCCGGTGCCCGACGGCTGGGATGATCACCCCTGCTCCTACTTACTGTTCGGCCCTCCGTATGACGACATTGCCGCCGAGGCACGTGAACGCGGCTGGCGTGTGGCACACCTGCCCGGCGCACACCTCCATCAGATCATCGATCCTGCTGGCACAGCCCGGCACCTCATCGAACTCGCCACTACGACTTGATCCACTTCCGATACACGCCCTAATACCCCGAACTGCATCGTGCCCCCTTGACTGGACGCACTGTAAACCTGGACGGCCTGTTTCGATGATCCACTGGGTGACGAAACGATTGCGAACTCTTCTCGCCCGGGCCGGATTCCAGGACATGACCAGCCGGCCGCCGAACCGTGTTACGGCCCTGTTCCACCGGGTCTGCCACGTAGGCGGCAGTGCAGGTGCACCAAGCGGCGCAGCAGCCCGTCCAGGCAGAAGTACAGGCTGCGCAGGTCCAGGATGGTGAAGACGTCGGCGGCCCAGACGATGAACGTGAAGCCCGCCGGGCAGGTTCGGGGTCCCGAGGCGCCGTGGCGGCCGCTGTCGTCCGTCCAGCCGACCGGCCCGATCACCTATCTCACGCCGGGTGGTGTCCGGCCGGCCCGCCGGCCGGACACCACCGTCCGGTGAGACAACGCCCGGAGGTGGATCCGCGTCCGTACACGCTCCTCGGCGTTACTCGTACTGCTCGTCGGGGGGATCGATCCTGGTGAGGCTCTTGCCGGTCATCTGGGGGTAGATGACGCCGTTGGGCATTGTGCCGAAGGTCTGCGGGATCCAGGTGCCGGTGACCTCGACCCAGGTGTCGGCGGGCGGTGCCTGCAGTCCCCTGACCGCGACCTTCAGGGGGAAGGCGTCGGCGGCGCAGCAGGCGATCTGCATGCGGGTGACGTACCACTGGCCCTTCTTCTTCGCCGGTGTGACGAAGCCGGTCAGCTTGACCTCGCGGCCGGTGAGGGATTTCTTGTCGTCATCCCAGGCACGGCCGATGAAGTCGCCGATGGTCATCTCCACGGCGCCGGTGCCGGTGAGCGGGCTGAAGGAGCTCAGGGTCTGGTCGCGGGGCGGCGGGGTGTCGTCGCGGGAGGCGGCGAACGAGCCCAGCGCGGGCGGCGCGATCAGGAAGATCGCGAACACCGGCAGGCACAGCAGCCACGCGACCCGGGGGCCGCCGTGCGCGTGGTCGTGGCCGCCCTCGCCGGACCGGTCGTGATCACGCGAGTGTTCGCCGGCCGGTGAGTGGTCGTGGCCGCCCGATTGGTCACCTGGTTCGTCGTGGACCGGGCTCTCCTTCGTCCGGGACGACTGGAGCAGCCCGATGACCCCGAGAACCACCAGTACCGCTCCGGCGCCGATCAGGAACGGCCGGAAGCCGGGTTTGACGTAGTTGAGGTAGGTCGTGGAGAACGCCGAGATCCGGAGCACGGCGCCGCCCAGCAGGGTCAGGACGAGGTTCTGGGTCACACGGTTCATCGGGGGGCGCGAATTCCTTCCATCATGCCGGGGCCCAAGGTCGAGCCGTAGGCGTGCCCGGGGGCGCGGAGCTAAGGGGGCGATGGGGGCGATGGGGCGAGGGCGGCGTCATAGCAGCAGCCAGCCGAACGCGACGCTCACCAGGACGGCGAGGGTGAAGGTCACCGGGACGAACCGCAGGGCGAAGGACCTGCCGAACGTGCCGGCCTGCAGCGCGATCAGCTTCAGGTCGACCATCGGCCCGACCACCAGGAAGGCGAGCTTGGCGGTGGGGGAGAACGCGGTCATCGAGGCGGCCACGAACGCGTCGGCCTCCGAGCAGATCGACAGCAGCACCGCCAGCAACGCCATGACCAGGACGGCGAGCCAGGGCACCTCGGCGATCGCGGTCAGCCACTCGCGGGGGACCGCGACGTTCAGCGTGGCCGCGGCCAGGCCGCCGACGATGAGGAACCCGCCCGCGTGCAGCAGGTCGTGCCGCATCGCCTCACCGAACCGCCCCCATTTCGAGCCGCCGCCGTGCGGCCGGGAGGGGATGCGCAGCCAGTCGGCGCGGCCGAACCGCAGCCAGCACCAGCCGACCAGCACCGCCACGGTCAGGGACGCGCCGAAGCGGGCCAGCACCATCAGCGGCTGCCCGGGGAAGGCGACGGCGGTCGCGACCAGCACGATCGGGTTGATCGCGGGAGAGGCGAGCAGGAACGCCAGCGCGGCGGCCGGGGCCACCCCCCTGGCCATCAGGCCCGACGCGACCGGGACGGACGCGCACTCACACCCCGGCAGCACCGCCCCGGCCATCCCGGCGACCGGCACCGCGGCGGCCGGGTGTTTTGGCAGCGCTTTGGTCCAGAAGGACGCCGGGACGAACGCCGTGATCGCCGCGGACAGCGCCACCCCGAAGACCAGGAACGGCAACGCCTGCACGCAGATCGCCACGAAGATCGTGGCCCACGTCTGCAACGCGGGCGCCGTCAGGTGCGGCGCGAGAGCGAGGCGGCCCACCACCAGCAGGACGACGACGAGCGCGAACCCCCACGGCAGAGAATGACTCGCGGAACCCTCACGTCCCCAGGAGTCAGGGGGAACCGGGCTCTCGTCATCGATCCGCGTGTCCCGCGGGCCGGTTCGAAGCTCAGACATGCGCTTCATCGTGGCAGATCATGGTGGTGTTCCTTTCGCTACCTTGATCGGTAGTTGGGTCCTGTTCTGTGGATTTTCTGACGATGGCGTGACCAGTGAGACGATCACCGGGACGTGAGGTCCGGCATGCCGTTTCCGGGCCCTGTGGCAGGCGGGCCGACACCGCGGACACGGCTGAGCCGGGAGGCTCGCACGGCTTCGGCACGCCTCGCGCTCCGCGGGCGCGGGCGACGGTCAGTGACCGGTTCGCGCCGACCGCGCCACATCTTCGCCTCCTCCCTCGCCGAGGGCGAACGGCCGGACGCGGACGCCCGCGACCAGCCAGGTCCCACCGGCGGCCGCCATGACCAGGCCGAGAACGACGAAGACCACGTTCACGCCCAGCCGGTCGATGAGCATGCCGGTGAGGGCGGACGAGACGCCGAGGCTGAAGGTCGCGGTGGCGCTCCACAAGGAGGTGACCCGCCCGCGGGTCTCGTTCGGCGTCGCGGTCAGCAAGGTGGTCATGGCCGCCGGGCCGTACACCACTTCGGCGGCCGAGACCAGACCCCACAGCGCCAGCGCGGGCAGCACACCCGACGGCAGGCCGAGCAGCATGGTCAGCACGCCCTCGACCAGGCACGACCATCCGATGACCCGGTGGCGCCCACGCGGCCCCATGGCGCGGATCCGGGATGCGGCCGCCACCAGGACCACACCACCCACGGCTCCCTGCACCGCATAGAACCATCCGGTGCCGCCCTCGCCGAGGTCGTGCACGCGCAGCGCCAGGTAGGTCATCGCGGTGATCGCACCGCCCAGCCCGAGGCAGAACAGCGCCTCCAGCCCCAGCAGCGCGGCGATGACGCGGTCGTGCGCGGCCACCGCGACTCCCTCACGCAGGGAGCGCCACCAGCCGTGCGCGGGTGCACCCGCCGACCGGTCGCCGGAGCGGACCGTCGCGGTGAGCGCGGCCGACAGCAGGAAGGACACCGCGTTGACGGCGAAAGCCCACCGCCAGCCCACCGCCGTGACGACGAGACCTCCGGTGACGCCGCCCAGCGCTTGAAAGACCAGGCCGTTGACCTGCACGGCCGCCGCGTACAGGGGATACTCCTGCGGCCGGGCCAGGCTGGGCATCCAGGCGCTGCGGGCGGCCTGGAAGACGAAGCCGGCGGCGGCGGAGGCGAAGGTCAGCGGGTAGACCAGCCAGAGCCGTCCCGTGTCGTCGGCGAGCAGGAACGCGGCGGCGAGCACCGCCATGAGCACGTCGGTCACCAGCATCACGGTGCGCCGGTCGGCCCGGTCGGCCAGTACGCCGCCCCAGACCCCCGCCAGCACGCCCGGCAGGTAGCGCACGGCCAGGGTGAGCCCGGCGGCCAGGCCGGCCCCGCTGTACTCGTAGACCATCGCGAACACCGCGACGGCGGAGAACCACCCGCCGCACACGCTGACGAGGTTGCCGAGCCAGAGCATGCGCAGGTCGCGGTTGCGGACGAGCAGCTCACGCAAAGTGCGCGCGGGTTCCACCTGTGCCCCCCCGACGATCGATTGGTGATGATTTTCATTGCTGGGCCGCCAAAGATCAACCCTTGACTTTGGTTTTCGTTTTCATTACTCCTTGTAGGGACATCACGGACAGCAGGGGCGAACAGGGTGCTGCTGGAACGCGGCGGATCATCGACGCCGGCACCCACGAAGAACTCCTCGCGCGCTGCGAGGCCTGCGAACGTCTCGTGCGCTCCCAGGCGGACACCGCGGTGCTGCCGAGCGGAGCGTCCGAGGCCCCTGTCCCCTATCCACGGAAAGGAGGTGACTCGGCATGACCGTCAAGAAGCTGAAGGTGAAGGCGCGCAACGCGTCCGTCCACTCGTCCAACCACGCCACGGTGGCGCTCGCCAAGGTGGCCTGGCGCTAGTCGCGAGGTGAGACCCCGGGTGCGGGCATGAGCCAACCACGCCCGCACCCGGGTGCGAGGGATGCTACTTCGAAGAAAGGTGCGCTCGCTATGACTTCCGGGCTGGACCGGCCCGCGCGCTGGGCGGCCGGGACCACGTTCGTGCCCACCGGGGACGGGTGGCTGGTCCACGGCCCCGATGAGGACTTCATGGTCGTGCAGGTGCCGCCGCAGGACCGGGCCGCGATGGCGGGACTGATCAGCGGGCAGCTCGGGGTGCGGGCCGCGCTCGAGCGCCTCCCGGCCGCCGCCGACCTGGTCGCCGAACTCACCGCGGCGCCGCAGGACGCAGCCGGCACCGACGCGCCTCCATCGGCGGCCGAGGTCCTCCTGGTGGGCGACGGCCCGCTGCTGGGCCCGCTTTCCCGTCACCTGCGCAAGGCGGGCCTGACCGTACGGCGGGGCGATCCCGGCCAGGACCTCCAGCCGCAGGCCGCGGCCCTGGTCGCCTGCGCCGAGTACCTGCCCGACACGGCCTGGCGGGAACTGGACGTTCGCTGCCGCGATCTGCGGATCGCCTGGCACCGCGGCCACGGCGAGGGCCGCCGCTGGTACGTCGGCCCGTTCACCCCGCCGACCGGCGGCGCCGGGTACGAGGATGTGCGGCTGCGCCGCCTGGCGGCCTGCCCGTGGCCGGAGGAACTGGCCGCCTACTGGGCCTTCCTGGAGGCCGGCGGCCGGCCCGCGGCTCCGGCCGACCCGGCCGGAGCCGAGGTCGCCGCCGCCCTGGTCGCCGCCGACCTGCGCGCCTGGTCGGACGGCACGCCCCCGCCCGGCGACGGACACCAGGTGGGGATCGACCTGGCGGCCGGGGAGATCCGCCGTCACCCCGTGCTGCCGGTACCGCGCGGCCTGATGCGCGAGACGCCCGCGTGAGCGAGGTGCGCACCGGCCTGACGGTGACGGCGTCCGACGGCGCGCGGTTGGTGGCCGACCTGGTCCTGCCGGACCGGCTGCCCGCTCCCGCGGTGGTGATCCGCACGCCCTACGGCGCCTCGGGCTGCCTGCCCGAGGCCCTCTCCCTGGCCGAGGCCGGATTCGCCTGCCTGGTGCAGGACCTGCGGGGCCGCCACCTGTCGGAGGGTGCCTTCACCCCCGGCGCCGACGAGAGCGCCGACGGCCACGCGAGTTTGGACTGGACGGCGGCTCAGCCCTGGTGCGACGGCGAGGTGTTCCTGTACGGCCTGGCCTACGAGGCCTACGCCGCCTGGTGCGCCGCCGGCCACCCCGCGGTCCGCGGGATCGTCAGCCGCCAGCCCTGGCCGCCGATCGGCTCGCCCGCCCTGGACGAGGAGCTGTGGTGGCGCACCGACCTGGGCGCCGGCCGGACGGTGCGCACCGGCCTGTACGACGCGGTCCTGGCCCGCGCACCGCACCTGACCGCGCTGATCCCGGTGGCCGCCGTCGCCGAGGCCTGGCCGGTGGACGTCGGCCCGTGGCCGCCGACACCCAGCACCTACAAGAGCGCGGCCCGGCGCATGGCGCGGGCCGCACGCACCGCCACCGCGCCCAGCCTGCACCTGGGCAGCTGGTACTGCCGGTCGGCGCCGACCACGCTGCGTCAGGCCATGCTGGCACCACGCGCCGAAGCCGTCGTCGGCGGCTGGGCGAGCGCGCTCACCCACCGGCTCCAGCCCGGGTGCGCCCTGCCGGAACCGGCCGGACCACACCCCTTCGCGCTGGCGCTGGAGTGGCTGGGCGGCTTGCGCCGCAGCGGGTGCCTGCTGCTGGGTACCGGCCGCTGGACGGACACCGATCCGATCCCGCCCGGCCGCCCCGGCTGGACCGCCCTGCCGCTCGGTGCGGACGGCATGCGGCTGCGGCACGACCCGGCCGACCCCTGTCCGTCGGCACCGCACTCCGCCGACCTGGCGCCGCTGGGCGACCGCGATGACGTCGTCCGGCTGACCCTGGACGGCCCGTTGTGCTGGCACGGCGCACCCCGCCTCACCGCCGAGGTCACCACCGGCACCGGCACCGAACTGGTCGCCACCCTCGTCCACGAGCGGCCTGATGGCACCGCCACCCGGATGGCCGACGGCACGGCGCCCCTCACGACGGGCACCTCCCGCTGCGAGGTCCGCCTGGCCCCGGCCGCGGCCGAGCTGCCGCCCGGGCACCGGCTCCACCTGGAACTGACCGCCGGGCGCACCCCCCGCTACCCGGCGCCGCGGCGGCGAGCCGAGCTCTCCTTCCGCGACGTGACGCTGCACCTCCCTCGCCCGAGAAAGGAAGTCTTCGCATGACGGACGCAGGCGGCACGCCAGATGTCACGACCGGCGGCGCGGCCGAAAACACGAGGGGTGACACGAGGGACGCCGCCGACCGGCCGGACACGGCACGGCACGGGAACGACCCGCTGACGCTCCTGGCCGACGAGCGCACCGGCCTGATCCGCAGAATCGACCTCCTGGAGCCGGAACCGTGGTGGCCCGACGGGCTCACGATCTGCTCGGCCGAGGTGAGCTCGCCCTACCGGTTGCTGCCCTGGCCGGCCGACCGCGTCTCCACCGGCACCGCGTTCGGCGACCCCGGCCGGGCCGAGATGAGCGCCGTCGGCGAGGCGGTGGAACGCTACTGCGGCAACTTCGTCCCCGCCGGCCTGCTGCGCTCCTCCTACCGGCGCCTGCGCGAACCCGCCCTGGACCCGGCCCGGCTCGCCCTGTACGGCGACGCTCAGCACGCCGAGCCCGGCTTCCCGTTCACCCCGTTCACCGCCGACCTGGAGGTGCTGTGGACCCGGGGGAGGGACCTGAGGGACGGCACGCCCGCCTGGCTGCCCGCCTCCCTCGTCTACGTCAACTACTTCACCCCGCCCCGCGCCGACGAGCCGCCGACCAACTACGCCATGCTCGCAGGCATCGCCGCCGGCCCCTCCGCGCGGGCCGCCCGTACGGCCGCGCTGGAGGAGGTCATCGAACGCGACGCCACGGTCGTGTGGTGGGCCGGCGAGCTGCCCGCCCGGCCCGTCACCGGCGCCGGCCACCCCGCGGCGCCGCTGCTGCCGGAGGCCGAACCCGGCTGGTACCGCGCCGCCGGTGCGAGTGGAAGCTGCCGCTACCGGGTCGTGGCCATCCCCACCGTCTTCGAGGTCGCGGTCGTGGGCGTGCTGCTCGACGACCCGCGGACCGGCATCGCCGTCTTCGGCGTCGCCGCGCGCCCCGATCCCGCCGAGGCCGTGCGCAAGGCGCTGGCCGAGGCCGTCACCCTGCGCCGCTACGCGCTGGGCCTGATCGACCCGGAGGGGGAGATCTGGGCCGCCGCCGCGGCCGGCGTCATCGACGCCCGCATCTTCAAACCCCACCGCGCCGACCGCCGCTACGCCGACGACTACCGGGGCGACTTTCGCGACGTCGTCGATCTGGGCTGCCACAGCCAGCTCTGGCTCGACCCCCGGATGCGCGCGCACCTGGCGCCGATCACCGCCTGCACCGACGCGATCGCCCTGGCCGACCTGCCGCACGTGGACGGCGACGTGCTCGACGGCTACCTCGAGCGGGTCGCCGCCCGGGGACTGGACGCCTATGCGGCCGACCTGACCACCCCCGACATCGCGGCCGCCGGGCTGTCGGTCGCCCGGGTGATCGTGCCCGGCGCCTACTCCAACGCGCCCGCCGCCTTCCCCTTCCTCGGCGGGCACCGCCTGCGCGATGACCCCGCCCGGCTCGGCCTGCGAGCCGCCGACCGGGTCAACCTCGTCCCCCTGCCGCACACATGATCCCCGTCGACTCCCGGACCGGTCTCGTCACCGGCGTGCGCACCGCCCTCCTGCGCGGGCGCCTGCACGTCGCCTTCGCCGACCTCGCCGCCACCGCCGGGTACGGCCTGCCGCTCGGCAACCCCACGGTCTGCGGCGCCTCCTGGCACGATCCCGCCGAGGCCCGCCGCCGCGCCCTGGGGGAGGCGGCCGAACGCCACTGCGGCCACCTCGTCCCCGAAGGGCGGCTGGTGGAGGCCGCCTGGCACGAGCTGGCCCCCGACGCCGTCGACCCGCAGACCCTGGCGCTGTACTCACCCGAACAGATCGCCCGCGACGGGTTCCCCTTCACCGGGCTGGCGCGCGCCGACCGCACCCACTGGGTGCGGGGTGGTCGCCGCGACGGCGCGCCGGTCTGGGTGCCCGCCGCGCTGGCCTGGCTCACCCCCTTCCGCGTACGGTCCCGGCCCGTCGTCCTGCCGGTTTCGGCCGGGATCGCCGCGGGCCCCGACCTCGCCTCCGCGCGCGCCTCGGCACTGGCGGAGGTCGTGGAGCGGCACGCGCTGGCCACCGCCTGGGCCTCGGAGCGCGCTTTCCCGGAACCGGCGGGCGTGCGCCTGCCCCAGGTGCCCGGGGTGCGGCTGAGCGCGCACACCGTGGCGAATTTCCTGGACGCCCCGGTGGTGTTGTGCGTCGCCGAGGACACCGGCGAGGAGTCCGGCGGGACGGTGGGGGTCGGCTGCGCGCTCGTTCCCGGCGCCGCCGACCCGCTGACCGCGGCCGCCTGGAAGGCCGCGGCCGAAGCCGTCCAGTCCCTGGACACCACCGCCCAGCTCGCCGCGGGCGACCTGCCCGAGTGGGAGCGCCCGCACGGCCCGCTCGCCCCCCACCGCCCCGACCGTGCCTTCGCCTCCTCCTACCGGCCCGACTTCGCCGACGTCACCGACGTCACCTGTCACCTGCAGCTCCTGGCCGACCCCTCCTTCCGCGCCCGCGTGCTGACCCGTCTGGCCCGCGGCAGGCCCACGGCACCGGCAGAGCCTGCGGCGGCGGGCCGCTTCGACATGGACGCGGCGCTGACCGCCCGCGGCCTGCAGGCCGTCACGGTGGACCTCACCACCCCCGACGTCGCCGCCTGCGGCCTGGCCGTCGCCCGCGTCATCGTGCCCGGCCTGCGGGCCACGGCCCCGGCCGCCTTCCCCTTCCTGGGCGACGGCGCCGACCCCCTCCCCGGCAGCCCCGACCTGTCGCCGGTGCCCCATGCCTGACCTCGCCCGTCCCGTCCCCCGGACGACCTGCGCCGTGAAGGGTTCGCCGCCTGCCATGCCGCGTCGGCCGACGCCGAACCGCCCGGCGCGATCCTCGACCGGCTCCGGCCGCGCGGCCGCCACGCCGGCCGCCTGAAGAACCCGTACCAGCCCGAAAGAGAGCACCTCCGATGAGACTCATCACCCCTCGCGCGGCCCGGGCCCTGCTCGCCGGAGCCACCGTGCTCGCCGCCGCCGCGTGCGGCCAGACCGCGAGCCCCACCGCGAACACCACCGCCGCCGCACAGGCCACCGCGCAGCCCCTGGCCACCCCGGTGGAGGTGAGCAACTGCGGCGCCACCTACCGCTTCGAGCGTCCGCCGCGGCGCGTCGTCACCTCCAGCACGATCGCCACCGAGATCGTGCTGGCCCTGGGCGCCCGCGACCGGCTGGCCGGCACGGTCGCCCCGGGCGAACTCCTGCCCGAGGTCGCCCCCGCCTTCGAAGGCGTGAACATCATCGCCAAGTCCGCCTTCCCGCCCCCTTCCAAGGAGACGGTCTTCGCCGCCGACCCCGACTTCGTGGTCAGCGGATACGGCGACGACTACGGCCCCAAGGCACTCGGCGACCGGGCACAGCTGCGCAAGGAGGGCGTCAACTCCTACCTGCTGTCGGGCAACTGCCCCGGCCACAAGGCCACCGTCGAGGACACCTACACCGACATCCGCGAGCTGGGCCGCGTCCTCGGCGCCCAGACCACGGCCGAGGACCTGGTGAGCAAACTCGCCGCCGAGGTGGAGGCCGTGAAACCGGTCTCCGGCACCCCCAAGGTGTTCGACTACGCGGGCGGCCTGGAGAAGCCGAGCACCGCCGGGTCCAACGGCCTGATCGACGACCTCATCCGCCGGGCCGGCGGCGAGAACATCTTCCCCGAGGTGACCTCCTACGCGCAGATCTCCTGGGAGGAGCTGGTCAAGCGTGACCCCGACGCCATCGTCGTGGAGGACCAGGCGTTCGAGCCGGCCGACAAGGCGATCGCGTTCCTCACCTCCTACGAGCCGATCAAGGATGTCACCGCGATCAAGGAGAAGCGGTTCATCGTGATCCCGGTCAACGACACCCAGCCCGGCCTGCGCAACGGCCGGGCACTGAAGACGCTCGTCGCCGGATTGGCCAAGTGATCCCTTCGGGGGCGAAGCCCCAGGCTCCGACGCCGGGGACGCCGGGGACGCCGGGGACGCCGGGGACGCCGGGGCCGCAGGGGCCACCGGGCTCCGCCGACCCCTCCGCCGCGGCTTCGAGACAGCGGGGCCCGACGTCCGGCGCGCCGCGACGACCAGCACCGGCCGGCCGCCTGACCTTCCTGGGCACGCTGGCCCTGTTGTCGGCCTTGCTGGGTGTCTCGCTGGTCGCCGCCGTCGGCCTCGGGCCGGTCGCCATCGGTTTCGGCGACGTCGCCCGCATGCTCGGCCACCGGCTGCTGCCCTGGTTCGTGACCGGGGCGCCGGCCGGCCCCCAGGCGGTCATCGTGCTGGACATCCGCTTTCCCCGGGTGCTGCTCGGCGCCGTGGTCGGCGCGGGGCTGGCTCTCGTGGGCGCGGTGCTGCAGGCCGTACTGCGCAACCCGCTGGCCGACCCCTACATCATCGGAGCGAGCTCCGGGGCGTCCCTGGGCGCGGTGCTGGTGATGCTGGCGGGACTGTCCCCGTTCGGGCCGCTGTCCCTACCGCTGTCGGCATTCGCCGGCGCCATGGCCGCCTTCGCGCTGGTCCTGGCGCTGTCACGGCGCGGCGGGCAGCTGGCGCCGACCCGGCTCATCCTCGCCGGCGTCGCGGTCGCCGCGCTCACCGAGGCCGTCACCAGCTACATCGTGCTCACCACCCCGGACAAGGAGGTGCGCTCGGCGCTGTTCTGGACCCTTGGCGGCCTGTCCGGCACCCAGTGGCGCGACGTGGGCGTGCCCGCGCTCATCGTCGCCGCGGCCACCGCCTGGGCCGCCACCCGGGCGAGCCTGCTCAACGCCCTCGTGCTCGGCGACGAGGGCGCCACCGGCCTGGGTGTGGAGGTCGACCGGCTGCGCCTGCGCCTGATCGTCATGTGCGCGCTGGTCATCGGCACGGTCGTCGCGGTGAGCGGAGGCATCGGCTTCGTCGCGCTCATGGTCCCGCACGCCGTACGGCTTGTGCTCGGCGGCGACAACCGCCGCCTGATCCCGCTCGCCGCGCTGACCGGAGCGCTGCTGCTCGTCTGGGTCGACGTGGCGGCCCGCATGCTCAACCAGCCCGACGAGATCCCCATCGGGGTGATCACCGCCGTGCTCGGCTCGCCCTTCTTCCTCATGCTGCTCATCCGCGCCGATCGAAGGGCCCTGCGGTGAACGTCGACATCCGGGACGTCTCCTGGCTTCACGTGCTGCACGACGTCAGCCTCACGGCCGGCTCCGGAGAGGTGACCGGACTGATCGGTCCCAACGGCAGCGGCAAGTCCAGCCTGCTGCGGTGCGTCTACCGCCGGATCCGACCGGACCGCGGCAGGGTTTTGATCGACGGCGCCGACGTGTGGCGGACCCCGCCCCGCCAGGTCGCCCGGCAGATCGCCGTCGTCACCCAGGACGCCCCCGCCGATCTCGACGACGGCGTCGAGCAGATCGTCGCCCTGGGCAGGATCCCCCACCTCGGAGCGCTGGGCCGGCTCTCGGCCGCCGAGCGGGCGCTCATCGCCGAGACGATGGAGCGGTGCGACGTCTCCGCTCTGGCGCACCGGCCGTTCGCGACCCTGTCGGGAGGCGAGCGCCAGCGGGTTCACCTCGCCCGCGCGCTGGTCCAGCAGCCCCGGCTGCTGATCCTCGACGAGCCCACCAACCATCTGGACCTGCGCCATCAGGTCGATCTGCTGCGGCTGGTCCGCACGCTCGGCGTCACCGTCCTGGTGACCCTGCACGACCTCCAGCTCGCGGCCGCCGCCTGCGACCGCCTCGTCGTCCTCGACGGGGGACGCATCGTCGCCGACGGCCCGGTGACCGAAGTGATCACCACAGACCTCCTGCGCGCGGTCTACCGGGTCGAGGCCGAGGTCGGTCACGGGCGCGAGGGCCTGCCTCGGGTCTTCCTGCCGCTGGACCGGCTCACCGAACCGATGCACCCGCTGTGACGGAAGCGGAGACCGGGAGCGCCACGGCGAGCCGGCGACTCACCCCTTCACGCAGCCCGGACAAGTTTCACCGATCTCCTCGATCCGGAAACCTTCGGCAAGGGCGGGCTCCGGAGCCGATGCCGCGACCTCGGTGACCGCCCGGGCGGCGTCAGCCACGGGGGCGGGAGGCGTACGGAAGCAAGGCCATCTCCCGGGCGTTCTTGACGGCCCGGGCGAGCTGCCGCTGCTGCTGGACGGTGACGCCGGTGACGCGGCGGCTACGGATCTTTCCGCGGTCGGAGATGAACCTGCGCAGCAGGTCGGTGTCCTTGTAGTCGACGTGGCCCATCCCGTGCAGCGGGTTGATCCTCTTGCGGGGCGTGCGGGCTTTCATGCGATCTCCTCCAGGTCAAGGATGTGGGCGAACGGGTCGTCGTAGCCGGTCCAGGCGTCAGAGCCGGCCAGCGTCTCCTCCTGGGTGAGCAGGCAGGAGTCGAGCAGGGCGTGCAGGCGTTCACGGTCGAGGTCGGGGCCGGTGAAGACCAGGTGCTGTACCCGGTCGCCGGTGATGTCGTTCCAGTCGAGGGCGGCGGCGCTGCGGCGGGCGGGGGAGACCATGTCCCAGGCGGCTTCGGGAAGGGCGGCGAGCCATGGGCCGGCGTCCTCGACCGAGACGACGCCGGCGACCGCGTCCCAGGCCAGCAGGCGCTCGTGGCGGGTGGCCAGCCAGAACCGGCCGCGGGAGCGGACCGAGGTGGTGGCCAGCTCGTCCACGGCGTCGAAAAGGCGGGCCGGATGCAGCGGGCGCAGCCGATGCCAGACCACGGTGGTGACCTCTTCGGTGCGGGCGTCGACGGGAAGCTGGGCGGTGGCCGGGTCGACGCGCTCGGCCAGCGTGCCGGTGCACAGGGCGGCGCCGCTCACCTCGGGCAGGGCGCCGACACCGAAGAGGGGGGTGACGGGCGCGAGGTGGCCGAGCACGGCGCGGGCCAGCTCGTCGTCCCCGTCGTCACCGCCGTGCAGGACCAGGCCGGTGGCGTACTCGATCTGGCGGGCCAGCACCTCGGCCAGGTGGCGCTCGTCGCCGCGGGCCGCCGGCTGGCCGGTCTCGGTGAGGCGGTCACCGCGGGTGATGTCGATCGGCATGTGCTCGGCGTCCAGCGCGGTGAGCACCGATGTCAGGCGCAGTGTGTCGCGGGCCTGCTCGGAGTCGATCGCCTCTGCCACCGGCCGGGGTTCGACCGAGTCCCACAGGTCCACCACCAGCAGGCGGGCGGTGGCGGCGTACCGGATGAGCTGGGGGAGCAGGTCCTCGCGGACGGTGCAGGTGACGCAGCCGTGCGCGAGGCGTATTTCGGCTAGGTCGAGGACGCCGCCGTGGTCGCGGACGAGGCGCTCGACGCGGCCGGTGGTCACCGAGCGCAGGTCGTGGTGGACGGCGACGGCGCCGGGGTGGTCGTGCAGCAGCCGGTCGACGGCGGCGGTGCGGGCCTGGGCGTGCAGGCCCGCGACGAGGACGACGGGGGTGGACACGGGATCTCCTTTGCGGGTGCGGGCGGGGTGGCGCTCCCGGCGCCGCGGGCGGACACCGGTTGACGGAATGAAAACCGTTCCCATTATCATTGCATGTCTCGGCCGCTTGAGAGGAACCCCTATGGCCAGAAACGAGCTCCGCCCCGTGATCAAACTCAGATCCGGCGCGGGCACCGGCTACACCTACGTCACCCGCAAGAACCGGCGCAACGATCCCGACCGCCTCACCCTGCGCAAGTACGACCCGATCATCCGCCGGCACGTGCCCTTCCGAGAGGAGCGATGACCCCGTGAAGAAGGGCATCCACCCCGACTACCGCCCCGTGGTGTTCCGCGATCCCAGCGCGGACTTCGCGTTCCTGACCCGATCCACCATGACCAGCACCAAGACCATCGAGTGGGAGGACGGCAACACCTACCCCGTCGTCGACGTCGACGTCTCCTCGGCCAGTCACCCCTTCTACACCGGCCGCAGCCGCGTACTGGACACCGCCGGTCGCGTCGAGCGCTTCAACCAGCGCTACGGGAGGAACTGATGTCGGCCCGCTGCCAGCTGACCGGCACCGCACCGGTGTTCGGCAACAACGTCTCCCACTCCCACCGGCGCACCCGCCGCCGCTGGAACCCCAACATCCAGCACCGCCGCTACTGGCTGCCGAGCGAGAACCGCTCCGTGCGGCTCACGCTCAGCGCCAGGGCGGTCAAGACCGTTGACAAGATCGGCGTCGAGGCGGCCGTGGCCCGCATCCGCGCACGAGGGGGAAAGGTCTGATGGCCAAGAAAAGCAAGATCGCGGCCAACGAGCGCCGCAAGACGATCGTCGCCCGCCACGCCACGCGCCGGGCAGAGCTCAAAGAGATCGTCCGCACCGGCACCCCCGAACAGCGGGAGGCGGCCGTACGGGCACTGGCCCGCCAGCCGCGCGACGCCTCCGCCACCCGGGTGCGCAACCGCGACTCCGTCGACGGCCGCCCCCGCGGGCACCTGGGCAAGTTCGGCCTGTCGCGCATTCGCTTCCGCGAGATGGCCCACCGCGGCGAACTGCCCGGCGTCACGAAGGCGAGCTGGTGAGCCGTGGCCGTCCCCAAGCGCAGAGCCTCCCGCAGCAACACCCGCCACCGCCGCTCCCAGTGGAAGGCGAACGCCCCCGGCCTGGTGCCGCTCACCGTGAACGGGCGAGAACTACTGGTGCCCCGCCGCCTGGTTCGCGCCTACCGGCGCGGACTCCTCACCCCCTGACCGCCCCTGACCTGTGACGGTGCAACCGCCCGGACGGCACGGACGCGGCTTGCCGTGATCGGGGACGTGTTCGTCCACGCACTCGCCGGATCCGCCCGGCCACCCTGCTGGTCCCGGGCCGCGGCCCGGGACCGCTGTCAGCACGGGTGGCCGGGCGGCTGCCGTCGGCGCAGCGCACCACGGCGTTCCTGCGAAGCGACCGTCTTGTCCTGTAATAAATCTACATTGTAAAGGCGTCGTTACGAGGTTCAAGATCATTTACATTTACAATGGACTGAAGACTCATCGACTACGAACACGGACGAACGGGATGCCGTGTACCCGCTCGCCGGCGAGGTGGTCGTGTCTGGCCATGGTCGAGGCGATCACCAGTCCTCGGACACGGCGTTCCAGCAGTGTGTCGGTGAGCTGGCGCTCCCATTCGGGGTTTTCCTCGGTGCTGGCGGTGATGAGCTGCAGGCCGTTCATCCGTAGTTCTCGCTCCAGCCCGCTGGCCAGCCGCGAGTAGAAGGGGTTGGCCAGGTCGCCGCTGATCAGGCCGACGAGTGTGGAGGCCTTGGCGCCGCGACGGAGGTCGCGAGCGACTCCGTTGGGGCGGTAGCCGAGCTGGTCTGCGGCCTCGTGTACCCGCTGGCGGGTTTTGGCCGCCACGTATCCTTCACCGCTCAGTGCTCTTGACGCCGTTTTCGCCGATACTCCCGACAGTGCGGCCACCTGGGTCAGACTAGGGCGACCACCCCTGGGGGCGGCACATCAGCTGTCATACGACGGATTATGACATCGGCGCCGGTCGGCCTGGAGAGCAAGGCGGTGGCCGTGACCGGTGACCGGCCTGTGGACGAGGCGGTCATCGGTGCCGCGGTGGACGAGGCCGGCTACGAACTCAAGGGCCTGAGCATCTACGCGGCCCCTTCCGGCCCACGGTGAAACGCCGTTGATCCTGCCAAGGGCACAGTGACTCACGATGAGCGCGTCCACGAAGAGGACACCATACGCACCGGGGTGACGGCCGAACGGCGCTGGAGGAGGTCCGTGCGGTTGTCGTGCACCCGCTCAGCGGGCACACGACAACCGCACGGCAACCGATCGATAGATAGGTGGCCCATGACCATCGGGCTCGCGTCCGATGATTCCTTCGGGCTTGCCTAGAAGGACTTCGGCTCAAGGAGCGAGCCCCATGTGTATTCGCCAGAGCTGTTGATTTGCCACGTGACCTGACCGACCACCGTCTCCCAACTGGGGTTGTCGGGGTTCAGCGAAGTGATGTGGTCGTAGTAGTTGGTCCTGGGATCCAAACAGTCGGTCCAGGTGTACCAGCCGGCGCCCAGGTAGAAATTCGTCCGCAGCGGCGTCGTAGCGTGACTCCAGGACTGCTCCCAGTCGTAGTTGCCGGCGGCCAGGTAGATCCGACGGTCCACGCACGAGGTGTCCCAGTTGTCTAGCGGCCATTGGGAAAGGTACTGGGTCTTGGAGTTGTACGCGGTCGTTCCCGCATCAGCGGCGGCAGGGGCCGAAACGGACGCGGTCAGGGCGAGGAATCCGCCTACGAGAATGAGAAGTTTCTTTCGGTTCATCGTTGTCCTTTGACGCTCGGGTGTAGCCGATTTGAGCCAAGCACGCAGGCGGCCGAGGCTTCGCTGCGGAGAAGGGCGCCGCGCCGGGCGAACGCCTCGCTTCTATGTGCACCCCGTCCAATGACCTCAGGAACAATGCGCTTTCGGCGATTCCGGACTCCTTGTCGCTCGACGCTGGTGAAAGGTGGAACGGGGGACTTTCTGGGCGGATTGCTACGTCAGCGGCGCGTTGTCCCGATCGGTATTGGATTCGCATGCGTCGGCGTATACCCGCTGGATAGGCCGGGAGCAACTTGCGTCATGCAAGTTATGCTAACCAGGCCGCTTTCATGACGCAAGCATGCGAGTAGACTTGGCACATGCTGAGGAAGACCTACGACTCAGAGGTGTGTTCGATCGCACGCGCCCTCGAGTTGATCGGCGAACGCTGGAGCCTGCTGATCATCCGCGACGCCCTGTTCGCGGGAGCGACCCGCTACAACGACTTCCACCGCCGCCTGGGCATCGCGACCAACATCCTCAAGACCCGCCTCGACGGCTTCGTCGAGACCGGGATCATGCGGCGCCACCGGTATTCCGAGCAGCCCGAACTTTACGAGTACCTGCTGACCGAAAAAGGGCGTGCGCTCGCACCCGCACTGGTCGCCCTCACCGAATGGGGCGACCAGTGGTCAACCGACGGCGAGCCGCCGATCCTCTACACCCACGCGGAGTGCGGCGCCGGAATCACCCAGCAAACGGTATGCGCCCACTGCGGCTGCGTGGAGGACCCAACCGAGATCCACGCCACGATCGGCCCCGGAATGCCCCCCGACCGAATACCCCGAAAAGCCTGATCTTCGCCGGGCCCGCACAAAACACCAGCGGCTCGCCACCGCTGAGTGGCCGGCGCCGTCGAGACAGCTGCTCACGCGTACTGCGCCGACACTCAGGCTCGCGTTCCTCGGCGATGAACTCGCCGGCCTCCGTCTTCGAAGCCGTCGGGCCTGTCCAGTCAACGGCTCTGGCTCACTTTCGGTGGTAAAGGAACGTGCGCGTCATGCTGACGTCGCAGAGCTGGGCGGGTTCCTCACCACAGGACTGCGGAACCGCGCGATCGCCTGCGCGCCTGTTCGCCGGGTCGCGCCACGCCCCCCTTTTTTTGACCGGCTGATTCGTCCCCAACCCGCCCTCATCGCCTATGACCACGCTTGGTCACCACCGAAAGTGAGCCAGAGCCGAAAACCGTACAGTCCTGTCCGGCAAGAACGCTGAGCGGCCCGAGCCGGCCGCCTGCCACGCCTTCCTGGCCGCCGGGGACACGCTCGGGGTGCCGTCGCCGGATCGCTACGGTCGCTCGCTGGCCGACCTGATCGCGATGGTGGGCGAGCTGCGCCGGCCGGGACAGCGAACACACAAGACCGGGCCGCTGCCCGCAGCCGAGCACCGGGCGCTCCTGGGCCGGCTGGAGGACTTCGAGCGCGCCGCCCGCGAGCGGTGCGAGGCGCTGCGCACCCAGGCGCAGTGGGCCGAGGAGTTCGCCGACGACCTGCGGCGGCGCGGCAGGCAGGCTGCACCCGCTCCCTCTCGGGTCCGTCCGGTGCCGCCGGTCCCGGCTGACGGTTCCGGGTTTCCCGGCGGCCGATGCCGCGGTGGCCGGTCAGGCCGGGGACATCACCTCGTACAGGTTGCGGGCGGCGTCGAGGAAGAACAGCCCGCGACACCACCACAGGACCCGGAGCAGACCGCCGACTCCACCGAACTCGGGTTACACCAGGAGTCTCCATCAATGCCGGACGGGTTCAGCTCGCGGGGTTCGCACTGTCGGGTACGGCCATCGCTCTGTATTCCTTCGATCTTGGTTTAGCAATCTGAAGGATCACGCGATGGCCGTCCTCGTTTCACGAAACCATGCCTTCTACCTGGGAAAACTCGTACACCATCTCAGTGGGCACAGCCGCGGGAAGAGCCTCGATCAGCGTTGGTACACCTTGGTGCTGAGGTACTTCAGCCCCGAGTCGACCAGCAGGGTCGCGACCCTGGCCTGCGGCCCCAACTGCTGCCCGAGCTGGATGGCGGCGAGGACATTTGCCCCGGACGACGTCCCGGCGAACAATCCCTCTTCCCGAGCCAGACGCCTGGCCATCTCCTCGGCGTCGGCGGTGGAGATGGGAACGATGTCATCCGGAAGGGTGGGATCCCACATCGGCGGAAGGTAGCCGATGCCGATGCCTTCGATGCGGTGTGCGCCGGGCTGACCGCCGGAGAGCACCGCGGACTCCGCTGGTTCTACCGCGACGACTCGAAGCGCTGGATTGTGACGCTTGAGGGGGGTCATCGCCCCGCGAAGTGAGGCCGTCGTCCCGATCGAGTGGACGAACGCATCGACTCGTCCCCCTGTCTGCTGCCAAATCTCCTCGCCCATGGGGTGGTAGCCGACGATGCTGTCAGCATTGTTCAGCTGATCGGTCCAGTACGTGCGCGGTTGTCGGCTGAACTCCCGGGCGGTTTCGATCATGCCCTGGATGAGGGCCTTGGTGATCAGCCCGTTCTCGCTGGGCACGAGGGTGAGCTCCGCGCCGAGCGCCGCCATTTGGATCAGCTTGTCCTCACTGAAGGCATCCGAGCTGACAATCCGCAGACGGTAGCCCTTGGCCGCGCACACCAGAGCGAGAGAGGCACCGGTACTGCCCCCGGTGTACTCGACAACGGTGTCACCGGGCCTTAACCGCCCATCGCCCTCGGCTCTCGTGATCATTGACTGGGCCATTCGATCCTTCATGCTCCCAGTCGGGTTCTGGCCCTCCACCTTGACGAAGATCTCCGCGCATCCGGCCGGCACCACCCTGCGCAGTCTCACCAGCGGTGTGTTTCCAATCGCCGTCAGTACGCTGCTGTCACTGTCCATGATCCATTGGTTCCTTTCGATGTCCGTGCTGCGCTTCGATCGTCCGGCCGATCGCACGCCGTATCCAGTTCTATTTGTGAACCGCTGCGAATGTCGCATCGGGGGTTGAGGAACATCGGTACGAAAAGTAATGTCAAGTCCTGTCACCCCAGGTCATCCCACTGTGACGGGCTGCCTGCTCTTGGCCGTCACGGGCAGAGGTCCCGGAGTCGAATGTCTCGGGATCAGGAGTGTCGTTAAGAGTCGTGTCACCAGGTACGGGTGCGGCCGGAATACGGGAGAAAGGGGCCGCGCCTTCCTGCAACCGCAGGTCGGACGGCGCATTCGGCGGCAGGGGTTTCGGCGGCCGTCCGCAGCGCGACGGATGAGACCGGAATGCCCAGTGAACCATGATCAGTGCGTTGGCCTGCGGTAATGCGGTTCAGGAGACCAGGCAAAGCCCTGCTTCTACCTCGTCGGCACCCGGGTGCGGTGTCTTTCTGCCGCATTCCAGCTCCACCCGGGGTACACGGGAGTGTATTGGGCCTGTTCATCGGCTTCTGTCGCTGACCGGATCGATCTGACAGGATGCGCGCATCAACTAGTATCATCCTGGCCTTCACCTGCACTGACGCAATCGCGTGTACCTGGTGACACCAGTCTTACCAACCCCCCGACTTGTCCTCCCGGTTCGCCGTGCCCGACTGTTGAGGCATGAAGATCTTGATTGCCCTTGTCGCCGTGCTGCTGTTGGCCTTCCTGAACGGCTGTGGCGTGGTACGGACACAGGGAGCCGGGCCGTCGATGTCACCATCGCCCCTACTTCCTTGCCCGGAATCTGCTGAGGCGCCGATGCCCAGCCCTTGCGTGACGATGCCCTCCTGGGAGCAGAAGCACGCGGACAATGAGGCATACCGCCAGCGCGGCGAGCTTCGTCCGGAGGCGGCTGCGGAAGTCAAGCCGGTGGCCGAGGCCCTGCGGGGCAAATTCGCCGACCTGCGCGAGCGGGCACTGCACGGCGAGGCCCACGTCGCAAAAGCGGTCCGGGCGGTCGCCCCGCCGGGGACGAACGTCATCATCAGAGCGGGAGGCGTTCGCTCCGCTGTGGTGTTCGCCATCGAACTGTCGGGAGGATGCCTGACCGGCTTCTACGACGAGCGCGAGTCGAAGGTAGAGGTGGGGGGCTACATCAACGACGGTGGTTGCCTGACAGCTCCCGGTCACTGACCCTCTATGTCCACCAACGTCGTGGCTGTCCCGGCCGCAGACTCTGCGACCTGCGCCGCGCCCTCACCGGCGTCCATGACCACCAGGCGGCAAGCCCACATGAGAGGCCCATCCACCTCCGCTTCGTTGCCACCATGGCCGTCGGCTCCATCACCGGAGTGGTTACGGCTGTGGACAACCAGGGCCGGGCAGTGGCCGAATCATGGCGTCCGGGCGTCCTGGGGCGCTGATCTGGGCGGATGCGATTCGTAAGACCGGATAGAGCTGATGTTCTGTCCGGTCAGACTTCACGCTGAGCTACTTTGCCCCTGGTGATACCGACCCGAGCGCCGGGCCAAGAGGGCCGTGCGGGCGGCGCCGTTGTGACACGCCGTCCGGATCGGCGAAGAGGGAGGGCGGGGGCCGTCGAGGGGTGACCTGCCCGACACGCACCCTCATCATCAAGATCTCGACGCCGTCCTCGTTGCCGGGCGATCTGTCATCGATTATCGTCGATTTACGATGAATGAGAGGTCGGAGCCGCTGGAGCGTGGGGCGGCGGAGGAGTACGCGAGCTGGTTCAGGGCGCTGGCCGACGGCACCCGCATCCAGATCGTGTCGTTGATGGCCCGGCGGCGCGAGCCGATGAGCGTCGGGGAGATCGTCGCCGCCGTCGGGGTCGGGCAGTCGACGGTCTCGCACCACCTGAGGATCCTGTCCGAGGTGCGGTTCGTCCTGGTGGAGCGGCATGGCACCTCCAGCATGTACCGGATCAACGAAGCCTGCGTGAGCTGCTTTCCCACCGCGGCCGACGTGGTGATGGGCAATCCCGTCCCGGCCGCCCCCATCCGCGACCGAGGAGCACGCCATGGCACATGAGGAGGTCGCCGAGCTGCGCGCGGGCGAGACCGTGCTCGATCTGGGCTCCGGGGGCGGCATCGACGTGTTGCTGTCGGCCCGCCGGGTCGGCCCGTCCGGAAAGGCCTACGGCCTGGACGCCAGCGCCGACATGGTCGCGCTCGCCCGGCGCAACGCCGCCGAGGCGGGCGCTGCCAACACCGAGTTCGTGTGCGGCACCATCGAGGCCATCCCGCTGCCCGACCGCGCGGTCGACGTCGTCATCTCCAACTGCGTGGTCAACCTCTCCCGCGACAAGGCGGCCGTGCTCGCCGAGACCTTCCGGGTGCTGCGGCCCGGCGGCCGCCTCGGCATCGGCGACGTCATCTCCTCCGGGGCCGATGCCGAAGCCGGTGGGGGAGTGGACCCCGGCCCGCGGGCGGCGGCCGGGCATCAGGTGGACCGCGTCGTCGGATCCCTCACCCTCGCCGGGTATCACGACCTGCTGCTGGAAAGCGGATTCATCGACGCCTCGGTCACCTTGACCGCCGATCACGGCGACGGGGTTCACTCGGTGATCGTCCAGGCGATCAAACCCGCGATCTCGCCTGGCCTGGAGATCCGGCCGATGCGGGACACCGATGCCGGGCCGGTGCTCGCCATCTACCAGGCGGGCCTGGACGGCGGCCAGGCCAGCTTCGAGACGGCCGCCCCGGCCTGGGAACACTTCACCGCGGGCAAGCTGGCGCGTCCACGCTACGTCGCCGCCGACGTCGACACCGGCGAGGTCGTCGGCTGGGTGGCCGCCTCCCCGACATCGGCTCGCCCGGTCTATGCGGGGGTCGTCGAACACAGTCTCTACGTCCACCCGGGCTGCCAGGGCCGCGGCGTCGGCCGCGCACTGCTGAGCGCGTTCATCTCCGCCTCCGAACAGGCCGGCATCTGGACGATCCAGGCGGGCATCTTCCCCGACAACGCCCCCAGCCTCGCCCTGCACCGGGCACTCGGCTTTCGCGTGGTCGGCGTCCGCGAGCGCGTCGGCCGCCGGCACGGCCTCTGGCGCGACGTGGTCATGCTGGAACGGCGCAGCACGGTCACCGGCACCTGACGACGCCGTCACGACGAGTCCGCAGGCCACCGGTGTCGTACGGGGAAACCGCCGGTGACTCTCGCGTGCGATCGTCTGCGCCACCGGCGTGGTGGTCGCCATGGGCCGCGAAGACGCCTGCTCGGCCTTGCCCGGCAACCGCTCCCCGGACCGGGAGTCGCCCGGCCCGGATGGCGGGAGCGCCGCGGAGGCAGGACCGGTCCGGGGGAGATCGAGCGGCGGGTGCGCGCCCTGCCGGCCGGCCTCATGTGCCCGGCGCCGGAGAAGGCGGCCCTTCCGTATCGTGCCTTGATAGATCTGTGTCAATATAGATGTCAGTCGACTTCGATGGATCTCTATATGGGAGGGTCTGATGGAGCCGCTTGAGCTTTTGGAGTGCAGCCCGCCGCTGACGCGTGAGCCGCTCAGCGCCGAGCAGGGCGTCGCCGTGGCGCGGGTGTTCAAGGCACTGGGGGATCCGGTACGGCTGCGCATCGTGTCGATCGTGGCCAGCCATGCCGGCGGCGAGGTGTGCGTGTGCGACCTGACCGGCGCCTTCGAGCTGTCACAGCCGACCATCAGCCACCACCTGAAGGTGCTGAAAGAGGTCGGGCTGCTGGTCTCCGAGCGCCGGGCCTCGTGGGTGTACTACCGCTTGGTCCCCGAGACCCTGGCCGAGCTTTCGGCTTTGATCAACGTTCCCGTCACGGCCTGAGCGCGACCACGAAAGGAACTCCATGTCCTCACCGTCCATTCGAGCTCCGCTTTCCGCCCCGGGGGAGCAGCCGGGCGTGATCGGCGCCCTGTCGATGCTGGATCGCCTCCTGCCGGTGTGGATCGGGCTGGCGATGGCCGCCGGGCTGCTGCTGGGGCGCCTGGTGCCCGGGCTGAACTCCGCGCTGGAGGCGGTGAAGGTCGGTGAGATCTCGCTGCCGATCGCGCTGGGCCTGCTGTTGATGATGTATCCGGTGCTGGCCAAGGTCCGTTACGACCGCCTGGGCACCGTCACCGGCGACCGCCGTCTGCTTTTCGCCTCCTTGGTGCTCAACTGGGTGGTCGGCCCGGCGCTGATGTTCGCGCTGGCCTGGTTGTTGCTGCCCGACCTGCCTGAATATCGCACCGGTCTGATCATCGTCGGCCTGGCCCGGTGCATCGCCATGGTGCTGATCTGGAACGATCTGGCCTGTGGCGACCGCGAGGCCGCCGCCGTCCTGGTCGCGATCAACTCGGTCTTCCAGGTGCTGGCCTTCGGCGTGCTCGGCTGGTTCTACCTGCAGGTCCTGCCCGGCTGGCTGGGGCTGGGTGAAGGCGCCGCGTTGCGGGTCTCGGCCTGGGACATCGCCTGGTACGTGCTGATCTTCCTCGGCATCCCGCTGGTGGCGGGCTATCTGTCGCGCACGCTGGGTGAGCGCGCCCGGGGCCGTGACTGGTACGAGGAGCGCTTCCTGCCGAGGATCGGGCCGATCGCGTTGTACGGGCTGCTGTTCACCATCGTCATCCTGTTCGCCCTGCAGGGCGAGACGATCACTTCCCGGCCTGGGGACGTGGCCCGCATCGCGGTGCCGCTGCTGGCCTACTTCGCCCTCATGTGGGGTGGCTCCTTCCTGGCCGGCCGGGCGATCGGCCTGACCTACGAGCGCACCACCACGCTCGCCTTCACCGCGGCGGGCAACAACTTCGAGCTGGCCATCGCGGTCGCGGTCGGCGTGTTCGGCGTCACCTCCGGCCAGGCCCTGGCCGGGGTGGTCGGCCCGCTCATCGAGGTGCCCGTCCTGGTCGCCCTGGTCTATGTCAGCCTGGCCGGCCGCCGCCTGTTCTCCACCACCGCCACGCCGAAGGGATCAGCCAATGCCTGACACAGCCGATACGCCCCAGGTTTTGTTCGTCTGCGTGCACAACGCGGGCCGATCCCAGATGGCCGCCGGCTGGCTCACCCATTTGGCGGGAGACCGGATCGAGGTCCGTTCGGCCGGATCGGAGCCCGCGGAGGCGATCAACCCGGTCGCGGTGCGGGCGATGGCCGAGGTCGGCATCGACATCGCCGCTGAGCGGCCCAAGGTGCTGACCGTCGAAGCGGTGCGGGTGTGCGATGTGGTCATCACCATGGGCTGCGGGGACACCTGCCCGTTCTTCCCCGGCAAGCGGTACGAGGACTGGAAGCTCGACGACCCCTTCGGCCAGGACATCGACGCCGTCCGGAGCATCCGCGACGAGATTCGCGCCCGTGTCGAGAACCTGATCGCCGACCTCGACGCCCGATGACCCGGCGCGGGCATCGGAGCCGGGTCCGCGTTCCTGAACGTCTGGACCGCGGGCCCGCACGCCGGCGGTCCAGGTCCGGCGGCCCCGCTCAGGGGCGCGTGCCGGCCAGCAGCCAGACGGTGGAGACGAGCAGGCGGGCGGCGGCGGCCAGGGTGGCCGGCTCGACGCGGTCGGGGGTCTCGGCGGGGGTCTGGTAGCCGGGCATGCCCATGCCGATGCCGATCGCGGCCAGTCCCGCCGCGGCGTAGCGGCGGTTGTCCGAGGCCATCGCCCCGGCCCGCAACGCCACCCCGGTGCGGCGGGCGGCCTGGTCCACGACGGCCAGCAGGGCATGGGCCGGGCCGCCCGCCTCGACGAAGGCGGCCTGGTGCAGCTGCGCGGCCCCGTCCAGGTTGATGACCTGGGTGCCCGGCGCCACGGCGGGGGCGTGGTGGGCCGAGCCCCGGGCGCCGGCCTCTTCGGCGTCCAGGAAGGACACTCCCAGATCCACCGGCACGGTCAAGGTGGTGAGGACGCGGGCGGCTTCCAGGATCGCGGCCACCCCGGAGGCGTTGTCGGCCGCGGCGGGCAGGCGACGGTCCGGGTCGTCGCCCACTCCGTCGAAGTGCGCCGTCAGCAGCACCCGCGGTCCGCCCTCCGTTCCTTTTCCCGCTCCCTTGTGCGGCACGCCCGGCCCGGCCGGCAGGCGGCCGTGAACGTTGACGCCGCCGGCGCCGACCGCGCGCAGCGGCGCCGACGCGGTCACGGTCACCTCTCCGGCGGTGAGGGCGTCGGCCAGTTGCCGGTGCAGGTCGGCGCGTACTCCGATGACCGCCACCGCATGCCGGGCGGGCCCGGCGATCATTTTGGGCATCCACCCGCCGTCGTCGGTGTCTCGCGCCGTCAGCACGCCGAGGGCGCCGCCGGTTTCGGCGCGCCGGCAGATCTGCGCCCATTCGCCGGCCGGAGCCAGCACCCAGTGCCCGCCGAGATGGGCCGTGCCCGCGTCCGCCAGCGGCGCCGAGCGCGGATCGGGCAGTTCGGCCGAGGTCGGGTGTTCGACGAACTCGCGGCGATGCTCCAGCCGCCGGGTCGCCCGGCCGGTGCTCCACCGCAGCACCGGCGTGCGGTACAGCTCTCGCACCTCGGTGACGTCGAACGGGTCCAGCCGGACCTCGGCGCCCAGCGCGCGTAACCGGCCGGCGAGCCAGGCGGCGGCGGCGTGGCCGCCGGGAGTGCCCACCCGGCGGCCCGCGTAGCGGTCGGCGGCCAGTTCCGCGACGCAGTCGAGCATCCGCCGCGCGTTCACCTGTTCCAGGGCGGCCGCCAGGCCGGGGACCTCGGCCGCCTGTGGTGGTACGGGCGAGGAGAGGGGGGCCGGGGAACTCATCCGCAGCATCCGCCGGAGGTGTCGCCGGCAGCGGCGGCGGCCGGGGTGGCCGGGGTGGCCGATGCCTGGGCGCGGCTTTCGGTGTGGCTGCTCTGCCCGGCCTCGGCCGCGCCTCCGCAACACGACACGGCCGTGGAGGCGGCGTCGTCGGACGCGCTGGGAACGGGACCTCCGCAGCATCCTCCGGCCGCGGGCGGGGTGAAGGCTTCCTGCGGGTCTCCGATGAATCCACCGGTGCTCTCGCTCGCCATGGTGTGTCCCTTTCGAATCGGTTGCGCATGTTTCTTGCGCCGCATCGACCGTCGGATTTGACGGATATCTAAGTAGGGCCAGCGTTTCACCTTGATTAGAGAAGTGTCAAGTTAGAGGGACATCTAATCAAAGCGGCGAGGTGGGCTCGCGGTTCAGGCGGCGTTCCTTCCCCGCGCCCGCAGGCCGCTCGCCACGAACGATCGCCTCCCCGCGTCTCGCCGCGGCAGGCGACTGTCAGGACCCGAGCTGCCGCAGGGCTTCGGTGACACAGGTTTTGGCGGAGCGGGCGGCGCCGATCAAAGTAGCCGAGGCGGGGCCGGTCCAGTCGCCGTAGCCCAGCAGATGCAGACGAGGTTCTCCGAGCGAGCGGGTGCCCTCGGTGGGGATCAGGCCGTCGTGGCCGCGCAGTCGCAGCGGAGCCAGGTGGCCGAGCGCGGGGCGGAACCCGGTACACCAGATGATTGTCCCGCACGCCAGCTCGGTGCCGTCGGCCCAGGCCACCCCGGTCGCGGTGAGGCGGGTGAACATGGGCTCGGCCTTGAGGGCGCCGCGCTCGCGGGCCTCGCGAACGGGTGGTACGGCGACGATGTCACCCAGGTCGCCGATGCCGGCCGCGCCGGCCGCGCGGGCACGACGGGTGGCCAGATCGAACAACGCCCTGCCGTCGACCTCGTCGGGCAGCAGCCGGGGCGGGCGCAGGGTGGTCCAGGTGGTGCTCGCGACGGTGGAGACCTCGGCGAGGATCTGCGCGGCGGAGTTGGCGCCGCCCACGATCACCACACGCTCACCGCGCAGGGGTTCGGGCCCGGTGTAGCCGGCGGTGTGCAGTTGGCGGCCCTCGAAGTCACCGATGCCCGGGTAGTGCGGGATGAACGGCCGCCACCAGGTGCCGGTCGCGCTGATCACGACACGCGCCTGCCAGGTGCCGGCGTCGGTCTGGACCGTCAGATGGTCCTCGCCCCGTCGTACGGCCCGTACACGCACGGGGCGGACGATCGGCAATCCGTAGCGCTGCTCGTAGTCGGCCAGGTAGGCGACGGTGTCGGCCGCGCCTGGAGAGCCCCCGCCCGCGGGTGCGGGCATCATCCGGCCCGGCAGCGAACTGTACCGGGCGGGAGAGAACAGGCGCAGCGAGGGCCAGGCGTGCCGCCAGGCGCCGCCCGGCTGGTCCTGGGCGTCGAGAATGACGAAATCGGCCTTCGCCCGGCGCAGGTGGTAGCCCGCCGCCAGCCCGGCCTGCCCGCCGCCGACCACCAGCACCTCGACCCGCCGCGGCGAAGGCGGCGGCGCGTTCGCCTCGGCCGGGCTCACGCGTTCGCGGGCTCGGCCAGCGGGGTGAACAGCGCGCCCAGCCGGGCCACCGCCGAGGGGACGATCCGGTAGTAGACCCAGGTGCCGCGCCGCTCGCTGTCGATCAGCCCGGCCACCCGCAGGGTCTTGAGGTGGTGGGAGATGGTGGGGGCGCTCAGGTCGAAGGCGCCGGTCAGGTCGCACACGCAGGCCTCGCCGCCGGGATGGGAGCCGATCATCGACAGCAGGCGCAACCGGACGGGGTCGGCGACCGCCTTGAGTGCCGCCGCGAGTTCGGCCGCGTCGGCCGGCGAGATGGGCTCGCGGGCGATCGGGGCACAGCACTGGGCGGTGGTGGCGGTCATACGGCGACTCCCCTGCTTCGACATTCGTCTAAATCATACGTGGTGGTAGGCGACCAGCGCGAGCGCGGCGGTCGCGCAGGCCACCGCCACGGCCGCCATCACCCACCCGTAACCGACCGCCTGGGCCAGCGCGACCGCGCCCAGCGGCGCCAGGGCTTTGTCGGCGACGGAGAAGGCGGCGACGCGGCCCGACAGCGAGGCGTAGGCGCTCGTGCCGTAGCGCTGCAGGAGCAGGTGGGGCAGGGTGATGGAGGCGATGCCGAACCCGAGCCCGACCCCCAGCACGCAGCCGATGGCGCCCGGCACCGTGCGCCCGGCCAGCGGGAGCAGCGCGGCGGCGACACCCTGCAGGGCGAAGATCGCGGCGGCGATGAGGGCGGCGGGCAGGCGGCGTTGCAGGCCGGTGGTGAGCAGGCGGCCGGTCACCGACAGCACCCCCAGCAGCCCGGCCAGCGTGGCGGCCAGGACCGGTGGGTGGCCCAGATGAATGAGGTAGGTGATGAGCAGGACGGCCATCACCGCCACCGCGCCGCCGTTGGCGGTGAAGGCGACCACCAGCAGCCAGAACGGCCGCCGGCGGGTGGCGGCCCTGACGATTTCGGCCCGCTCGCGGGTCGTGGCCGGCCGGCGGCCGGCGCGGGCGGGGCGGCGCACGACGAGGGCGTGCAGCGGGATCGCCGCCACTCCGTAGATCACGGCCAGGACCACCAGGGCGGTGCGCCAGCCGTAGGAGTCGACCAGCAGGCCGGTCAGCGGCAGGAAGATGGTGGAGGCGAACCCGGCGACGACGGTGAGCGCGAGCAGGGCGTTGGCCCGGCCGCCGTCGTGACCCGGGCCGGGACCGTCGAACCAGCTGACGATGACGGCGAAGGCGCTCTCGTACAGCACCATCGCGCACGCGACGCCGATCGCGGCGAAGACCGCGTACAGCTGGGGCAGGTTCTCCACCCGCGACCAGGCCAGGACGGCGAGCGTGCCGATGACCGACCCCGTGGTCATCAGGCCCCGGCCGCCGCGGGCGTCCAGCAGGCGGCCGACCAGCGGGGCGCACAGCGCGGCGACCAGGATCGAGCCGGTCAGCGCGGCGGCTGTCTGGGTGGCGCCGGCCCGCAGGTCGGCCGCCATGGGGGTGAGGAAGACGGAGAAGGCGTAGTAGAGCACGCCGTAGCCGGTGGTCTGCGTCACGGCCAGGGCGGTAACGATGCGCCATCCCTGAGCCGGACGCGGCCCGCCGCCCCCGGGAGCGGGGGCGGCGGGCTCTGCGGCGGCCTCGGCGGAGCTCACCCGCGGCTACCGGTGCGACCGGCGGTGGGGTGTGCCTCGGGCATCTGACGCTCCCTGTGTCTGCGGTTTCGGTACGGGTCGACGGCCGGCGCGTTCAGCCGCAGCAGCCACCACCGTCGCTGCCGCCGGCGGTGACCAGCGGGAGCGGGGTGGCGAGCAGGCCGCCGCCGATGCCGGTGGCCAGGCCGACCCGCCGCTCTTGCGCCTCGGCCAGACCGGAGGAGCATACGCCGGTTTCGGGCAGCTCCAACCGCACGTCGTGGGCGGCGTCCCAGTCTCCGGCCAGGGCGGCGACGACGGACCGGACCTGCTCGTATCCGGTGGCCATCAGGAAGGTCGGGGCGCGGCCGTAGCTTTTGACGCCGACGGCGTAGTAGCCGCTCTCGGGGTGGGACAGCTCGCGGACGCCGTGGGCCGGGACGGTGCCGCAGGAGTGCTGGTTGGGGTCGATCAACGGGGCCAGCGCCCGGGGGGAGCCAAGGATGGGGTCGAGGTCCAGGCGCAGCTCGGAGGCGATGGAGTGATCGGGCCGGTATCCGGTGGCGGCCACGACGCGCTCGGCGGTGACGGACTGCTCGGCGCCGGAGGGGTCGCGGCTGAGGACCGTCACCTGGCCGCCGGCCTCGGTGACGGAGTGGGTGAGGAAACCGGTCAGCAGCCGGATGCGTCCATCCTCGACCAGAGTGTGCAGGCGGGCGCCGAGGGCGCCGCGGGCGGGCAGCGCGTCGGCCTCGCCGCCGCCGTAGGCGCGTGCCGCGCTGCCCGCCCGGATCGCCCACGTGAGGGGGGTGTCCTGCAGCCGGGCCAGAGCCAGCAGCGTGGTGGCCGCCGAATGGCCGGCGCCCACCACGAGGGTGTGGCGGCCCTCGTACCTCTCGCGGTCGGCGCCCAGCACATCGGGCAGCGCGTGGTCGATGAGCACGGCCGCCTCGGGCTCACCGTGGGCGGGAAGGCCGTTCGCCCCCAGCACGTTGGGCGTGGCCCAGGTACCGGAGGCGTCGACGATCGCCCGGGCGTGGATCTCGCGGCCGTCGGCCAGGCGGATCAGGAACGGCACCTGCTCGCGGCCGACGGAGCGGACCCGGTCGTGACCCAGGCGGCTGATCGCGGTCACCGTCGCGCCGAAGCGCACGCGGGGGGCGATCGCCGGGTGCTTGGCCAGCGGGGTGAGGTAGTCGTCGATCAGCTCGGCGCCGGTCGGCAGCCACTCGGGATCCGGCGCGCTCCAGCCTTCGCCCTGGAGCAGGCGCCGGGCCGCGGCGTCGACGTTGTAGCGCCACGGGCTGAAGGTGCGCACATGCCCCCACTGGGCGATCGAGGCTCCCACCTGCTGCCCGGACTCCAGAAGGAGGAAGTTCAGGCCGCGCTCGACCAGGTGAGCGGCGGCGGCCAGGCCCGCCGGGCCCGCACCGATCACCACCACGGGCGGTTCGCCGCCCTCGGACGTGAACGGCTCGATCTCCGCGGCCGCCGGGCCGCGCTGTCCATCACTCATGATCGTCTCTCCTGTGAATCGCGTGCTGATCGTCAAGGATGCCGGGATGGAGGTGGGCTCCGGTCCACCAAGCCCTGCCCACTCCCGGACTGATTAGAACCTTGTCGAAGTAATACCCAGCCTGCCTCATTGATTTGATGGTTGTCAATATAGATGGATACCTAAGTTGTGAGGTACGGATACCGGCGGCTCCCGCCGTCTCGCGTTGTCACCGCAGTGCGCAGGGGTGGACCCGCGTTCCCGGCCGGGGGCGTGGCTCTACCGGGAATCGGGCCGGGTGGCCCAGGGGCGAACTCCCCCCGGGCCACCCGGCCGGACCTCGCTACCGCTTCAAGGTCGACTCATGGTCGGTTCTGCCGGCGTCCCAGCCGGACGCTGACACCTTCGCCGGCATCCCAGCAGGGCTTCACCGTCGCTTTCGGGTAGCAGCGCGAGGCTCGCGGGCTGATAGTCCATGACGAGCAGGGCGGTGTGTGCGGGGTCGAGTGCGGGGGTGGTGCTCCTGCGAGTGTTCGCCTTTCCGGTGGCGCCTGGTCGGCGTTCTTGTGCTGGGGCGTGCGGTCGTGCCGAGGGAGGAGGAGCGAGGTCGCCAGGAGGAGGAGACCGGCGATCGCGATCGCGGTGCGGGGACTGGTGAGGCCGGCCAGCAGGCCCCACACGCCGGTCATGGCCGCGACGGTGGCTTTACCGGTGATCGACCAGGCGGACAGCGTGCGGGCGATCCGGTCCGACGGGAGCCGTTGGAGCCGGTAGGTGGCGAACACCGGGTTGAACACGCCCATGCAGGTGATCAGCCCGAGTTCGACGGCGATGACGAGGATGAGCCCGGTGGGGCCGGGGTGGATGAAGGCCAATCCGAGTGGCCAGCACGCGCGCAGCGTCCCGGCGGTGAGCATGACCTTGTGTTGTCCATACCGTGCGAGGAGCGGGCGGACCAGTCGCGAGCCGATGAGGCCGCCGATGCAGGGGACGCCGAAGGCGAGGCCGTACTGCCAGGGCGCGAACCCGAGGTCGCCGAGCATGAGGACGGCGAGCAACGGTGAGGCTGCCAGGATCAGGCCGTTGACCAGGACGGTGTTGAAGAACAACGGGCGCAGTGCCGGGCCGGCGAGGATGTACCGCCATCCCTCCAGCAGGTCGCCGGCTCTGGGCCGGGGCGGTGTGGCGGTTCGCGCGGGACGGGGTTCCCGCCCGCTGATGGCGCGGATTCCCGCGGCCGAGAGGAGGAAGCTGACCGCGTTGGCCGCCACGCCCGTCACCGGGCCCACCAGCCCGATCGCGGCGGTGCCGAGCGGCGGCCCGAGTGCGGTGGCGGTCCAGGCCGTGGCCTCGAACCGCCCGTTCGCAACGAGCAGGTCCTCCGGCCGCACGAGCGCCTTCAGAGATGCTCCGCTCGCAGCGGTGAAGGCGATGTCGGCCGCGCCGACGACGACCGCCACAACCAGGAGCTGAGCGAAGCTCAGCCGGCCGAGCGCGTAGGCGGCGGGAACGCTCATCAGCGCCGCGAACCGGATCAGGTCCATCGCGATCATCACCGGCCGTTTACGCCGGAACTCCACCCACGGCCCGAGCGGCACCGCGACCACCGCCCCGATCGCGAGTCCCGCGGCGGCCAGCGTCGACACCTCGGCAGGCCCTGCGTCCAGAACGAGAATCGCGATCAGGGCGAACGCGTCGAACGCGAGCCATGTGCCGAACGTGCTGACCGCATACGCGGCCCAGAACCACCTGAACCGCCGCCCCAAGGACCTTCCCAACGCGCACCCCGATATCTCCAGGAAACAACCATCCGTTGATTCGAGAGATCAAAGCGCGCAGCTGACACACGGGTCAAACAACCGGATGACCGAAAGTGCACAACTGTGAGTTGTTCACTAAGGTCGGTTGGTGTGGATCTCGATGCTGTGCGCACGTTCGTCGTCGCCGCCGGCGCGGGGCGGTTCCAGGAGGCCGCCGCCGAGCTGGCGGTCACCCAGCAGGCCGTCTCCAAGCGCATCGCCGCGCTGGAGCGCGACCTCGGGGTACGGCTGTTCACCCGCACCCCGCGCGGCGCCGAGCTCACCATCGACGGGCAGGCGTTCCTGCCCCACGCCCGCGAACTGCTCCGGGCCGCCGAGCGCGCGGTCGCGTCCGTGCGCGCCGGCAGCCGCCCGCTGCGCGTCGACGTGATCACCTCACGCAGCGCGCAGTCGGGCCTGATGCGCGGCTTTCACCGCGCGCACCCCGAGATCGAGCTCGACGTGGTGATGCTGTTCGACATCGAGACGGCCGTCACCGCCATCCGGTCCGGTGCGATCGACGCCTCCTTCCGCGCCGTCGCCGCGCCCGGCCGGCCCCTTCCCGAGGACGTCGAGTCCGTCCGGGTGCTCGACGAGGCGCTCCAGCTCCTCACCGGGCCCGCCCACGCGCTGGCCGGCGCCCGGTCGGTGACCGTCGCCCAGCTCGCCGGGCACCGGATCTGGATGCCCGGCATCGTCCCCGGCACCGAATGGGCTGCCTACTACGACGATCTCGTCGCCGAGTTCGGCCTCACCATCGAGGCGACCGGCCCCAACTTCGGCTCCGACGCGCTCCTGGACACCGTCGCCGACACCCCGGCCCTGGCCACCTTCATGGGCGAGCAGACCCGCCTGGTCTGGCCCGCCGGCCACGGCCTGCGCCGTATCCCGGTGACCGGCCCCACGCCGGTCTACCCGCACTCGCTCCTGTGGCACCGCGGCAACCCCCACCCCGCTCTGGCCACCCTGCGCGATCACCTCGCCGCCACGGCGGCCGGCCACGGCGCCCCCGGGACCTGGGTGCCGGACTGGGCGATCACGCGCTGAACGCCGCCGCGTCTGCGATCACCGTGGCCGGATCGACGGACGGTGGCTCGGGGCAGGCATGGCCATCGGCACTCCGGCTTTGGCCCTCCGCGTGCCTCACACGCCGTGACGGTGATCAAAGCTGCGAACCGCGGGCTCAGCTCAGAAACCTCGGATCGACAGCGGGTCCGGGGCCCCTGCCTGCCTGTACAGCTGCGGGCCGATCAGCGGCTCCCGATGATGCGGGACAGGCCCGCGTCGAAGGTGTCGTCGGCGGTCAGGCGCTACCGGGGCGCGGGTGGCCGGCCCTCGGTAGCGGGCCGGGAAAGTCCTGGTCATCGTGCGGGGCCGATGACGTCGTCGCCGAAGACGGCGGCGAGGGCTTGGCCGATCAGGTGGGGCAGGTCGGGTCGCCCGTCGTCCTCGGCCCAGCGCACCATCGCCGTGTGCAGGGCGGCCAGGCAGGCGCTGGCCGCCGCCTGGGCCTGGAACGCCGCGTCGGGATCGGCGGTGTCGTCGCCGAGGGCTTTGGTGATGGCCTGCTGGAGGGCGTACTGGTTGTCCAGGTGTCTGGCCCGCAGGGCGGGTGCCGAGATCATGAGCTGCAGGCGGGTGAGCAGGAACTGCCGGTCGGCCGCCGGGTCGTCGCCGGTCAGGGCGGCGGCGGCGTCGACGAGCGCGCCGCCGATGCGGCGGACCAGGGGCTGGTCGCCGGGTGAGGCGGCGATCAGCTCGGCGATGAGCTCACCGTGCTGGTCGACCAGGACGAGATCTTCCTTGGTGGGGAAGTGCCGGTAGACGGTCATGGGCGAGACGCCGGCCGCCTCGGCGACGTCGTTCATGGTCGTGGTGTCGTAGCCGCGTTCGCTGAACAGCCTGATCGCGTGCGCCTGGATGGTGCGCTGCGTCTGGGCTCGTCGTCGCGCTCGCAGGGTTGAGGGCTGCACATTCATGTGGTAGACACTACCATTGTGATAGTTACTACCAAATAGGTAGTTCCTAACATCGGGGAGTGGTGGACATGTGCGATCTGACCGGCAGGACAGCCCTGGTGACCGGAGCCTCGCGCGGCATCGGCGCCGCGATCGCGACCCGGCTGGCGGCCGCAGGAGCGATGGTGATCGTGCACTACGGCAGGGACGCAGACGGCGCGGCGGCGACAGTCGGCGAGATCGAACGCGGCGGCGGCGCCGCCCTCGCCGTCCGGGCGGAACTGGGCGTGGACGGCGACGTCGACCAGCTCTTCGCGGGCATCGAGGCGGGCCTGGCCGGACGGCCCCTCGACATCCTGGTCAACAACGCGGCCGCACAGCCCGCCGGGCCGCTCGGCGTCACGACGCGGGCCGAGTTCGACCACCTGTTCGCGGTGAACGTGCGGGCACCGTACTTCATCATCCAGCGGGCGCTGCCGCTGCTGCGCGATGGCGGGCGCATCGTCACGATCTCCTCCGTCGCCACCCGGATGGCCAACCCCGCCCAGACGTCCTTCGCCATGACCAAAGGCGCGATCGAGACGATGAGCCTGACCCTGGCCAACGAACTCGGAGTCCGGGGAATCACCGTGAACGCCGTCGCCCCCGGCGCCACCCGGACGCCCGCCAACGCTGCCGTCTTCGAAGCACCCGGCCTGACCGCCTTCATCGCCGGATCGACGGCGCTCGACCGCCTCGGCGGCGCCGACGACATCGCCGACGTGGTCGCGTTCCTCGCCTCCGACACCGCCCGCTGGATCACCGGTCAAGTCATCGACGCCAGCGGCGGCCTGTTCCTGGGGCCGCGCACATGACGCGAGACTGCTTGACAAAGGCTGCCGTGGGTCACGTTCCCCGGCGGCGATCGCACGGGATCGCCGGTGAGGCGTATCAGGATCGCGCGGGCTCCTCGTGTGGCGCGTCGAGGGCGGCGGTGAGGAGGCCGACGAGTTCGAACGGTGTCCGGTCACCGAGGAAGAGGGCGACGGTCTCGTTCGCATCGGCGTATGCGGCGTCGCTGCGCGGGAAGAGACGCTGTTCGTAGGTGGTGAGTGCCGCTTCGATGTCGCCGGGGTTGGCGGCGATCGCCTCGGCGAGCTCGGCGCCGTCGAGCATCGCCAGGTTCGCGCCCTCGCCGGACGGCGGCATCAGGTGTGCGGCGTCGCCGAGGAGTGTCACGCCGGGGGTGCGGTCCCATCGGTGCCCGTCGGGGAGGGTGTGGACCGGGCGCGGGATCGGTGCGGTGTCGCTGTCGGTGATCAGAGCGGTGAGCTCCGGCGCCCATCCCCGCAGCTCGGCCGCGACCTGGGCGGTCGCGGCGGCGGCGTCGGTGAGGTCGATGTCGGCCACCCACTCCTCAGGGCAGTGCAGCTCGAAGTACGCGTGCAGGATGTTGCCCGCCTCGCGGTGCGCGATGATCCCCTTTCCGGGAGACAGGGCGTACATCGCGCCGCCGCCGACCGCCTCGGCCGCGGCCGGGTGCCGCTCGTCGGCGTCGTACAGGAAGGTCTCGATGGAGGAGGTGCCGGTGTAGCGGGGCCTGGCATCGGACAGCAGCGGCCTGATCCTCGACCAGGCGCCGTCGGCGCCGACCAGGAGGCCGGTGGTCACGGCCGGTCCCTCGGCGAAGGTCACCTCATGCAGGCCGTCGCCCAGGGACCGGGCACCGGTGACCTTTCGTCCCCACCGGACGGTCTCGGCGGGCAGGGAGTCGAGCAGAATCCGGCGTAGGTCGCCGCGGAGCACCTCCGGACGCCCGTGCGTGCCGTCGTCGGGTGTTTCGGCCAGCACCGTTCCGCGGGAGTCGAGCACGCGTGAAGCCGCGCCGCCCTCATGGATGATCGCGCGGAACTCCTCCATCAGGCCGGCCGCCTCAAGCGCGAGCTGCCCGTTGTAGTCGTGGATGTCGAGCTGACCGCCCTGTGTGCGGGCCCGCGCGGAGGAATCGGCCTCATAGACCGTCGCGGGGATGCCGTGGACGTGCAGAACGCGGGCGAGGGTGAGGCCACCGAGGCCCGCACCGATGATCGTGACTGGTGTCGTCATCATGTTCCTCTCGAACTCGTTTGGAGCGCCGCTCCAACATATCCATGTTGGAGCGGTGCTCCAAACGGTGGCATGATGGAGTTCATGGCGACCAGGACGAGACGAGGGGAACGGCGCGCGGACGCACTGTCGAGGAAGCGGATCGTCGAGGCGGCCATCGAGATCCTCGACGTCGGCGGCGAGAGCGTCCTGACCATCCGCGCGCTCACGGCCCGCCTGGCGACAGGGACCGGGGCGATCTATCACCACGTCGCCAACATGAACGAACTGCTCGCTGCGGCCACCGACGACGTCATCGCCGGTGCCATGACCGACGTGGTCGGCGTCGCCGACCCGCGGGAGGCGATCCGGGCCACCGCCCTCGCAGTGTTCGACGCGACCGACTCCCACCCCTGGGCGGGCTCTCAGCTCTCGCGCGAGCCGTGGCAGCCCGCGTTCCTGCAGATCGCCGAAAGCCTCGGCAGGCACCTCCAGGCGCTTGGCGTCCCCCAGCGAGCACAGTTCGACTGCGGATCCGCGCTCGGGAACTACATCCTCGGCGTCGCCGGGCAGAACGCCGCTCGCGCCCGCCTCCACCCGCACGACCGGTCGGCCGCACTCGAGGACATCGCCGCACGGTGGGCGCGACTCGACCCCGACAAGTACCCGATCATGCGCCGGCTGGCGACACGACTGCCCGAGCACGACGACCGCACGCAGTTCCTGGTCGGCGTCGATCTCATCCTGGCCGGCATCACAACCGTCCTTCAAGGAGCGTCTGAGGACCACCCCGCACCCCCGCCCGGCGACCGCCGGGCCTCCGGAGGAAACCAGCGGAACCGGCCGCGACCGTGACCACTCCGGTATTGACCGTGCCGCCGGGCCTGGGGCGGGTGCGCCGGCTGTGCGAGAACTGGTTGGGCTACTCGCAGCGGTGGGTCTTTCCGAGCGGCGGGGAACCGGTCTGTCCGAGCACCGGGTAGTTCGCGCGGAACACGTTGTGCGGGTCACGGGCCCGCTTGATCTCCCGCAGCCGCGCGAGCGTGCCGCCGGAGAAGGACTTCGCAGCCGTGTCACCGGGGGACAGCACGGTGTACGGCTTGCGGCCGCTGATGCGGGCCTTCAGGTCGGCCACGACCTCGGCCTGCCTGGCGCGCGTCGCGTCGGCCGCGTGCGGCAGGCCGAGACCCAGCAGGCCGAGCAGGTACGGCTCAGCCACCGCGCCGCTCGCACCGGCCCCGCCGCCCGCCTCGGCGAGTGCTCCGCCCAGGTGCCTGATCTGCAGGTTGATGAGCGGTTCGACCGGCTTGGCCAGCAGGAGCTCCACCGCGTCCGCGTCCAGACCGGTGAGCAGCTCCGCACGGGTGATGGACGGGACCGGATCGGTGGGCTCGGCGGCGATGGCGCCCAGGTCGGCAACCGGGACGACGCCGCGGTTGTCGGAGATCGCACCCTCGATCCTGTCGATGCGCACCAGCAGGCCCTCTCCCTGAGCCGCCGCGCCCAGGTAGGCCAGATCCAGCGTGACCATCGGCGGCGCGCCGGGGGGCTGGAGCCGGTTGATCCAGACGCTGAGTTCACGCGGCGCCTCGGCGGTGATCTCCAGGAACGCGTCGTACACCTCCCTGCTCCGGTGCTCCGGCCAGATCACGCGCCCGCCGTACGGGGCTGACGCGGGATACGGCTCGAGTTCGAGGGCGGTCACCACCGCGAAGTCCCCGCCACCGCCGCGCAGCGCCCAGAACAGCTCGGGATCGGACTCGGCGGTCACCCGGAACACCGGGCCGCACTGCGGGGGCGTCAGGCGGGCTGCGCGGCGGGCGCTGGGGTGGCGGTCTCTTGGGCCCTGCGCGCCTTGCTGGTCTCGCGGAGGATCAGCAACCCCGTGACCGCGATCAGCGCCGAGGTCAGGCCGTGGATGCCGAACGCGGCGGCCGTGGAGCCGTGGTGGGCCAGGACGTTGACCATGTCGCCGAACGGGGCGACGGCCACCGTCAGCAGGACCCAGCCCAGGGCGCGGCGGTGGCCCGTCACCAGCAGGATGCCCATGGCCAGGCCCATCGCGATTTCGCGGCTGGCCTTCACGACAGGAAAGCCGCTGTCGCCAGAGGGCCAGTTCGGCAGGCCCGGGAAGGACGGCTCGAGGGGCAGCACGAAGGACAACCCCAGGTAGAGGGTGAACAGGACGACGGCGGTGGCCAGGACGGTGTTGAGCTTCTTCTGCGACATGGTTGTTCTCCTTCGAGGTTCAGGCTGGGCGGGGTTCAGCCGCGGACACGGCGGATGTGGCGGGCGTAGCGGCCACCAGGGTGTCGCGTTCGTCGGCGCCCGCGGTGGCCTCCCAGGCGGGGACCGCGGCGTCCAGCCTGCTCAGGGTGGCCGCGATGCGTTCGTGCTGGGCCCGCACGCGCAGGACGATGTCGGCCTCCAGGTCCACTCGGGAAAGCGGCGGCGGCCACAGCAGCTCGTCCTCGCCCTCGTGACGGTTGTGCAGGCCCAGCCCTTGGCGCGAGCGGTGTCACCCGGGGCGACGGCCACGACGAGCTCCGCCGGCAGCCGTGACTCACGGCGGAGCACGCGGTGGACGATCTCCATATCCTGGGTGTTGACGCTCATCTGTTTTCGCCCTTCGTCGGTTGCGACGTGTTCAGGCTGCTCCCGGGTATTTGGAGGGGGCTTGGAGCCGATTTGGAACGTCCACATACGATGTGCAGATCATGGTCTTCATCCGGGTGCTGGGCGCGTTCGCAGCGCAGGTAGACGGTGTGGCCGTTCACCTCGGCGGGCCGCGGCAGCGGGGCGTGCTGGCGTTGCTGGTGGCGGCGCGCGGGCAGGTCGTGCCGGTCGACCGGATGATCGAGGATCTGTGGCGCGGGGAGCCGCCCGCGCGGGCGCTGATGTCCCTGCAGGTGTACGTGTCCAACCTGCGCCGGTTGCTGGAGCCCGGACGTCCGCCGCGCACGCCGGCCCGGCTGCTGGTGAGCGCGGCGCCGGGTTACGCGCTGCGGCTGCCGCCGGAGGCGGTGGACGCGTGGCGGTTCGAGGGCTTGCTGGGCCGAGCGCGTACGGACACCGACCCGCGCGCCGCGCAGGCTCGGCTCGCCGAGGCGCTGGGGCTGTGGCAGGGACCGGCGTTCGCCGAGGTCGCCGACGAGCCGTGGGCCGCCGCCGAGACGGCCCGGCTGAACGAGCTGCGCCTGGTCGCCACCGAGCTGCACGTCGCGGCGGGTCTGCGAACCGGTGACCCCGCCGCGGTGGTTCCCGAGGCCGAGCGGCTCACCCGCGACGAACCCCTCCGCGAGGAAGGCTGGCGGCTGCACGCCCTGGCACTGTGGAGCAGCGGCCGCCAAGCCGACGCGCTGGCGACGCTCCGCCGCGCCCGCGGCATCCTCGCCGAGGAGCTCGGGCTCGACCCCGGCCCGGACCTGACGGCGCTGGAGGAGGCGATCCTCACCCGGCGCACGGACGTCCTGCGCGCGACCGTGCCCCCGCCCCCGCCCCCGCCCCCGCCCCCGCTGACCGTGCCGCTGCCGCAGGTGGCCCCTCTCCCGGGGGCGGCTCGGGTCGTCGAGGCGCCGTTCGTCGGACGCGAGGCGCAGCTGTCGGCACTGGTCACGGCCGCCACCGGCGCTGCCACCGACGGAGCCCGTATCGCCCTTGTCACCGGCGAGGCCGGGCTCGGCAAGTCGGCGCTGCTGGAACACCTCGGCAGGCGGCTCGAACGTGACGGGTGGCTGGTGGCCGCCGGCCGCTGCCCCGAGGCCGACGGCGCGCCGCCCGCGTGGGCCTGGGCCGAGGCGCTGAGAGCCGTCGCCGCGTCCAGGTCCCCGGGCGAGTTCGCGGACGACCTCGCGCCGCTGCTCACCGACACCGGGCCGGTGAACGCCGACGCCGTCGCGGGACGGTTCCGCCTGCGCCGAGCCGTGTGGAAGTGGCTCGCGGCGGTCGCCGCGGAACGCCCGGTCGCCGTCGTGCTGGACGACCTGCACTGGGCGGACGCCGCCACGCTGGAACTGCTCGGCGGCGGCCTCGGCATGCGGGCCCCGATCCTGGTCGCCGCCGCGTACCGCGCGGACGAGAGCGGGCACCTCACCGAAACGCTGGCCTCCCTCGCGCGCGCCACGCCCCTGCGCCTGGCGCTGCCGGGGCTGGACGCCGAGGCCGTCGCGGAGCTCGTACGGACCGAGTGCGAGGCCGATGAGGAGACCATCGCAGGGATCGCCGAGCGCACCGGCGGCAACCCGTTCTACGTGCGCGAAAGCGCCCGGCTGCTGAACGGCGAGGGCGCGCTGGTCGCCCTCTCCGAGGTCCCCGAAGGCGTACGGGACGTCCTTCGCCGCCGGCTCGCGCGCCTGCCCGAGGGAGGCGTGTCCGTCCTCCGGCTGGCCGCGGTCGCAGGCCGGGAAAGCTCGGTGGACGTCCTCGTCAAGGCCGCCGACACCGACGAGGACGGGGTGATGGACGCGCTGGACGCGGGCGTCATCGCCGGCCTCCTCGACGAGCCCGGCCCAGGTCTCATCCGCTTCGTCCACGCCCTCGTCAGGGACACGCTCATCGCCGACGTCAGCAGATTGCGCGCCACCCGGATGCACGCCCGGATCGCCGCCGCCCTTGAAGGAACCGACGACATCGCGGCGCTGGCCCACCACTACGCGCGCGCCGGCTCACCGAAGGCCGTCGGCTACTGCGTCCGGGCCGCCGAGCTTGCCGAGGCCCGCTACGCCCACGACGTGGCGGCCGACCTCCTCACCGACGCCGTCACCAACTCAACCGGACCGGACGAACGGGTCGAACTGCTCGGCAGGCTGCTGCGCGCGCAGATCCGGGCGGGAGCCGTCGCAGCCGCCCGCCAGACGCGCCGTGAAGCCGTGGAGTACGCGGAGTCCCTGGGCCGCGACGACCTGATGATCGCCGCGTTCACCGCCTGGACGGAGCCGACCGCCTGGCAGGCCCGTACGTACGGCACGGTGGACCGGCCCGTCGTCGACCGCCTGAGCCGCCTGCTGAAGCGTGACCTGCCTCCTTCGGTGCGGTCCCGGCTCCTGACGGCGTACGCGCACGAACTGGTCGGCGAGGACGACCCGACGGTCGTGGAGGCGGCGCAGGAGGCACTCGACCTCGCCACCGAACCCCGGTTGCGGGCCGCGGCACTCGAGATCCTGGCCGAAGTCCACGGCGACGCCGAACTCTGCCGGGAGCTCGTGGAGATCGGCACCGAGCACGACCTGCCGGTCTACCGCGTCACGGGGCTGCTCAGCCATGCCGGCGTCGCCGCCGCCGCCAATGACCCGGTGGCCATGCACCAGGTGATCACCGAGGCCCTGGAACTCGCGCGTGCCTACCGGATGCGCGAGGCGATCGCCGTCGCCGAGATCACGCTGGCGAGCCTGGCGCTCATCGAAGGCCGGTTCGCCGACGCCGAGCTCCTCTACATCAAGGCTGACGAGGGCATGCGGCGCATCGGGTCGGTGCACGCCACGGGCTTTCTCCAACTCGCCCTGGCCACGATCCGGCTGAACGAGGGCACGCTCGGTGCGCACCTGGACGACGTTCGGGCCCTGCACGCCGTGCTTGGCCCCATGGTCTCCGACCTGCTCGCGCTCGCCCTGCACGCCAACGGCCTGGACGCCGAAGCCCGCGAGGTCCGCGCGTCACCCAGCCCGATCCGCCCCGACTTCTTCTTCACCTTCCTCACAACGCTGCGCGCGATGGCCATCGTCTCCCTGAACGACCGCGGTGCCGCCGAGGAGATCTACGCGACGCTGCTTCCTCATCGCAACGGCCCTCCGGCGGGCGCCGAGAGCCTGTCGTTGGCGCTGCGCCCGGTCGCCCACACCCTCGGTGAACTGGCCGTCCTCCTCGGCCGTATGGACGAGGCCGCCGCCCACTTCACCCAGGCCGCCACCGTCGCCGAGCACTGGAACGCACCCCACTGGGCCGCCGAGGCCCGGTCGCGATGCACAGCGCGATGATGGAATCGTTCCGGGGGACGATGCAACTCGAACTGCTCGACGCCAAGAAACAAGAGCAGACGCCGCGAGACACGTGATGATCGGCCGTCCGACGCCCGCCCCGGTGCGGACCGCGCCGAGACGCGCGCCGCCCGCACCACCACCGAAGCGAAATTCGGCCGGCTGCGGCAGCCGGGTGAAGGCGGCTGCTACGGCGTTACCGGCCTGCCGCCGAAGGTTACGACCAGGCGGCCGCCGGTGGCGAAGGACCAGCCCAGGGCGCCGGTGTAGGAGGAGCAGCGGGAGCCGTTGGAGCCGGACCAGAACTGGTTGGAGCCGTCGGCGTTGCCGATGATCCTGTCGTTGGATCCGCTGTCGCACGAGGTGTTGTCGCGAAACACCGAAGAGCCGCCGTCGAAGTTGAAGTTGCGTTCCTCGTTGCCGACACTGACATTCTCCGACACCGTCATCGTGCCGGGATTGCGGTTGTAGGTGAACCCGTGCTTGCCGTTTCCGTACGCGATGTTGCGTTGGATGACGTGGTTGACCGCGATGTCCTCGCCGCCGAGCTTGTAGCCGTTGCGGTCACCGTTGCCGGCCTGGCCGCCGTTGCTGAGGGTCCCGTTGCCGTAGGCGAGGGAGTCCTCGACGGTCACCGCGCCGATCGGGCCCGTGTCGGTCTTGGTGTAGAGGTCCCAGCCGTCGTCGATGTTGTTGTGGGCCACCGCGTAGCGGAAGACGTTGCCCGGGCCCGAGGTGAGCTTGGCGGCGAAGCCGTCGGCGTCCTCGCCGTCGGAGTCGGCGTTGTCGTGCGACTCCACGCTCACGATGAGGTTGCGGGAGGGCCACTGCTCGCGGGGTGCCCCGGCCACCAGCCGGGAGAGCTGCAGTCCGGTGTCGCGGTTGAAGCGTGTCACCGTGCGCTCGATGATGTTGTCGTTGCCGGCCAGGAGGATCCCGTTGTCGCCGGCGCGCTCGACGACGATGCCGTAGATGTGCCAGAACGAGCCGCCCACGGCGAGCCCGCGGTTCGCCGGATCCTCGCTCTGGGCCGAGAAGTTCAGCACCGGCGTCTCACCCGGGTGGGCGGACAGCTTCTTGCGGGCGCCCGAGGTGCCGTTGTTGCCCGGCGCGATGGTGACCGTCTGCGACAGGTCGTAGCGCCCGCCGCGCATGAAGATCGTCCCGCCGGGAGCGACGCGGGTGATCGCGGAGGTGAGCGTCGTCGGGGCCGATTCCGTCCCGGCCGCGTTGTCCGTGCCGTTGGTCGCGACGTACAGCGTGTTCGCCGGCGGCGGCTGGTCGCCGGTCTCGACGTCGAGGTGGTCGAGGTTGGGCAGGCCGGCGCTGCCGGTGGGGGTGAACCGGATGGTGTTGGCGCCCGCGTTCACAGTGATGGTCAGGGTCTTGGTGGCCCAGGTGGCCCACGTGCCGGTGCCCTCGAACGACACCGGCTGCGCGGTGGTGCCGTTGACGATCAGATTGGCCGGGCGGGCGGTGGTGCCGTTGGCGAAGCGCACCGCCAGGGTCGCCGTGCCGGCGGTGGCGGCGTTCACGGTGAACTGGGCGTGGGCGCCGACGGCGTTGGTGGCGTTGCAAAAGCCGCTGCCGGAGTAGCCGGCGTGGTTGGAGTCGATGGTGCCGGTGCAGACCGCGGGCGAGGTCTCGGCCTCGTACCGGGTGGGAGCGGCATGCGCCGCGTTCACGGGCAGCGCGGCGAGCACGCCGGCGAGCAGGCCGGCGCAGGTGGTGACGGCTTTGAGGCGCATCCTTCGTCTCCAGAGCTTAGGTAAGCGCTTTCCAGGGTGGGTGAAGCTAAGCATGCGCCGGCAGGCACGGGGAAGGGCCCGCAGGAAGACGGGATCACCCGCAGCGCGGTGACCTCGCCGGCGGACGGCACGTCGCCCCAGGTCGCAGGCGGCGGGAAGGGGGAACGCGCCATCGTCGTGCCGAGCGGCCGGGCAGGGGTGCGGCTGTGAAAGTTTCATGACGCATGTGACATGCGAGCTTCCCCGCCTGTATTTTTGCAACCGATTGTTGCAGGAATAGCGGCATGACCAGGGAGAATCCGCGGCGGCGGTTGCAGTTTTACCTGAATGTATTGACGTTTCCGCCATGTAACGCGAATGTGGCTGCAACCGGTTGTTAGAAGACGCGGGTCTCCGGGCGGTCCTCATGACCGCCGCATCGAGGTGGTGCGACCGGCGCACGCATCGAGGCGGTGAGCAGGTGGCCTCTCGACAGACCTGAAAACTTGAAGAGCGGAAGGTGCCGGTGCCGCGTGCCGAGGAGCGCGGCTCGCACCCCCCTCCACCTCGGGGCGACCCCGATGGGCTCGGGGACATGATGTCGAGGAGGTTCATCGTGATCCGAAGCAAGCGGCCGGCCTTCCCCGCCGCCCCGGGCGGGTGCCGGCGGACTTTTCCGGAACGCGCCGGCCGACTGCGACTCCCTCTCCGACCAGCCCCAAGCCTGCTGGGATTGCCGACACGGAGCCGGGCCATCTGAGGGCGGCGGGCTCCTCCGATTCACTTTCACGCACCTCCCCAGGGCCGTCGCGGCCCGCGACCTCTGCTGTGCCATGCCCTGAACCCATACAGATCGCAGAAATGGAGCTGAACGTGCTTAAAGAAGAGCATTTCGGTAGGAGGCTGGCGGTCATCCTCACCGCCGGCGTCATCACCACCGGCGGGCTGGTGGTCACGTTCAACACGCCCGCCTCGGCAGCCCCCTCCAACGGCAACTACACGCTGGCCAACGCCGGCAGCGGCCTGTGCGCCACCGTACCCGGGCAGAGCACCGGCGAGGGCGTCCAGCTGGCCCAGAACACCTGCGCCGACGCCGCCGGGCAGGTCTTCACGCTCACCTCCTCAGGGGGCGGCTACCAGATCAGGGCGGCGCACAGCGGCAAGTGCCTCGGGGTGCGGGATGCCTCCACCAGCGCCGGCAAGGCGGTCCAGCAGGAATCCTGCACCTCGGCCGCCTCGCAGACCTGGCAGCTCACCGCCTCGGGGTCCAACTACCGGGTGGTCAACGGCAACGGCGGCAAGTGCCTCAACGTCAAGGACAACTCCACCTCCTCCGGCGCCCTGCTGCAGCAGAACTCCTGCGACTCGGCGGCCACCAAGCAGTGGACGCTGCGGCCCGCCGGCGGGGGCGGCACGCCCGACCCGGACCCCACCCCCACCCCGACCGTGACGCCCACCTCCGGCGGAGGTGACGGCAGCGGTCCGTGGCCCTCGGACACCGGCAGCGTCCACCAGACCACCACCCGCAACGCCGGCACGTTCTTCGACGGCGGCATGAAGCGCTACTACGGCATCGGCGACGGCGGCCAGGGCGAGAGCCAGGACCCGATGTTCGTCGTGGCCAACGGCGGCACCATCCAGAACGTCATCCTCGACGCCCCGGCCGGCGACGGCATCCACTGCGAGGGCTCGTGCACCATCCGCAACGTGTGGTGGAACGACGTGGGCGAGGACGCCGCCACCTTCCGCAGCTCCAGCTCTTCTGCCACCTACCTGGTGGACGGCGGAGGCGCCAGGTCGGCCTCCGACAAGGTCTTCCAGCACAACGGCGCCGGCAAGCTGACCATCCGTAACTTCCAGGTGCACAACGCCGGCAAGCTGTATCGGGCCTGCGGCAACTGCTCCACCTCCTACCAGCGCCACGTCGTGCTGGACGGCGTCACCGCCCGCTCCACCAAGGTGCTGGCCGGCATCAACTCCAACTGGGGCGACACCGCGCGCTTCAGCCGGATCACCGTCTACGGCAGCGCCACCATCTGCGAGCGCTACAAGGGCGTGCCGAAGGGCAGCGAGCCCAGCAAGATCGGTGAGGGCCCCGACGGCACGCACTGCCTGTACTCCGAATCCGACATCACCCGCCGCTGAGGCCCCGGGCGGGCGGGCGTGTCCCCGCCCGCCTGCCCGGCACTCCCAAGACGTCCTCGGCCGGAACGGTGAGACCACAGCGAGCATCGCAACGCGCGACGGTGGCGGCTTCTCGCGTCGTGGCCGGCACCGGAGCCGGTCCAGGTGCCGAGACGGTCGACCTGTAGCGATCCCTCCCTCACCACTCGTCATCCGACGACCTGACAATCGTGGAGACCACCGATGCGCCTGACGCCTTTGCTCACGTGCACCGCTTTGATGGCCGGCGTGCTCGCCGCGCTGCCCGTGAACGCGGCGCATGCCGCTCCCACCCGGTACGAGGCCGAGACCTCGCCCGCGGTCTG